>JARIBR010000072.1 GCA_029258695.1 Quadrisphaera sp. | reverse complement strand
TCCTTCCCCAGCACGCTGCACTACACCCGCAAGGAGCCGGTGGGGGTCACCGCGCTCATCACCCCGTGGAACTTCCCGCTGATGATCCTGGCGTGGAAGCTGGCGCCGGCGCTGGCCACCGGCAACACCGTGGTGATCAAGCCCAGCGAGGTGACGCCGCTGACGTCCATCCGCCTGGTGCAGCTGTGCGAGGAGGCCGGGGTCCCGCGCGGGGTGGTCAACCTCGTGACCGGCGGCGGCGACGTGGGCGCGATGCTCAGCGAGCACATGGGCGTCGACCACCTCTCCTACACCGGCTCCACGGCGGTGGGCAAGCTCATCGCGAGCGCCTCGGCGCAGAGCAACCTCAAGCGCCTCACCCTGGAGCTGGGCGGCAAGGCGCCGTCGATCATCTGCGCCGACGCCGACGTCGACGCCGCGGTGGCCGGCAACATCTCCGGCAGCATGCTCAACAGCGGCCAGGTGTGCGCGGCCTACACCCGGTTCTACGTCCACTCCTCACGCCACGACGAGTTCGTCGAGAAGATGGCCGCCGGCATCGCCGGGCTGCCGGTGGGACCGGGCTCGGAGGAGTCGACCGTGGTGGGCCCGCTGGTCTCCGCGAAGCACCTGGAGCACGTCGAGCGCCTGGTGGCGAGCGGCAGCGAGCAGGGCGCCGAGCTGGTCACCGGCGGCGGCCGGGTCGACCGTCGGGGGTACTTCTTCGAGCCGACCCTGTTCACCGGCGTGCGCGACGAGATGTCGATCATGACGGAGGAGGTCTTCGGGCCCGTCCACGCCGTCACGTCCTTCGACGACACCGACGGGTTGGGCGGCGTCATCGCCGCGGCCAACAACACCCCCTACGGCCTGGCCGCGTCGGTGTGGACGAACGACATCGCCACGTCCCAGCGCCTCGCCGACGGCATCAAGGCCGGCGCGGTGTTCGTCAACATGCCGCCCGTGCCCGACGCCGCGGCGCCGTGGGGCGGCTACAAGCAGTCCGGGTGGGGCCGCGAGATGGGCCCGCAGGCCATCGACGCGTACACCGAGACCAAGGCGGTGTGGCTGCACTACGGCGGCTGAGGGACCCACCGTCGCCGGACCGGCGGCGGTGGGGCCGCTTACCATCGGGCGAGGCGTGACCGCGCCGCGCCGGCCCACAGAGAGGTGGCACCGCCGTGCAGTTCCACCACCACGGATACGTCTCCGGCGATCCCCGGGTGCTCCCGGCCGCCGGCACCGGGCTCGACCGGCCGCCGGACCTCCCCGGCGAGGTCGACGTGCTCATCGTCGGTACCGGACCGGCCGGGATGATCGCCGCCGCCCAGCTCTCGCAGTTCCCCGGGGTGGTCACCCGCATCGTCGACCAGCGCGCCGGCCGGCTCGTGGTGGGCCGCGCCGACGGCATCCAGGCGCGCAGCGTGGAGACGTTCCAGGCGTTCGGCTTCGCCGAGCGCATCATCGCCGAGGCGTACCGCATCACGGAGATGGCGTTCTGGAAGCCGGACCCCGAGGACCCGTCGAGGATCGTGCGCGCGGCGCTGACCCCGGACGACCCGTCGGGGGTCAGCGAGTTCCCCCACCTCATCGTCAACCAGGCGCGGGTGCTCGACTACTTCGCCGAGGTCATGGCGCTCTCGCCCTCACGGATGGAGCCCGACTACGGCTACGGGCTGGTGGACCTCGTCGTCGCGGACGACCCCGACGCGCACAGCCACCCCGTCACCGTCACGCTCGTGCGCACCGCCGGGGACCGCGAGGGCGAGCAGGTCACGGTGCGCGCCCGGTACGTCGTGGGGTGCGACGGGGCGCGCAGCGGCGTGCGCCAGGCCATCGGCGCGACGATGAGCGGTGACCAGGCCAACCACGCCTGGGGCGTCATGGACGTGCTCGCCGACACCGACTTCCCCGACATCCGCCGCAAGTGCGCCATCGCCTCGCAGGGCGGCGGCAGCATCCTGCTCATCCCCCGCGAGGGCGGGTACCTGTTCCGCCTGTACGTCGACCTCGGCGAGGTTCCCGTCGACGACGCCGGCGCGGTGCGCAGCACGAGCCTCGAGACGATCATCGCCAAGGCCCAGGCGATCTTCCACCCCTACCGCCTCGAGGTGCGCGACGTGGCGTGGCACAGCGTCTACGAGGTGGGGCACCGGCTCACGGACCGCTTCGACGACGTGCTCGCCCACCAGGTCGGTGAGCGCACCCCGCGGGTGTTCATCACCGGGGACGCCTGCCACACGCACAGCGCCAAGGCCGGCCAGGGCATGAACGTCTCGATGCAGGACGGCTTCAACATCGCCTGGAAGCTCGGCCACGTCCTCGAGGGGCGCAGCCCTCGCGAGCTGCTGGCGACGTACTCCGCCGAGCGGCAGGTCGTCGCCAAGGAGCTCATCGAGTTCGACAAGGAGTGGTCGGCGCTCATGGCGAAGAAGCCCGAGGAGCGCGGCGACCCCAGCGAGCTCGAGGACTTCTACGCGTCGACGTTCGAGTTCCCGGCGGGCTTCATGACGCAGTACGCACCGTCGATGATCACCGCCGAGCCCGCGCACCAGGACCTCGCCGCCGGGTTCCCGGTCGGCAAGCGCCTGAGGTCCGCGCCCGTGGTCCGCGCGTGCGACGGCAACCCCGTGCACCTCGGCCACCACGCGCGCGCCGACGGGCGGTGGCGGATCTACGTCTTCGCCGACGAGACAGCGCCCGGTGCGGCCGGTCCCGTGCAGGACCTGGCCACGTGGCTCGCCGAGGCCGGCGGCTCACCGCTCGCCGCCACCCCCGACGGCGCCGACGCCGACGCGTGGTTCGACGTCAAGGTGATCTACCAGCAGCCGCACGAGGGGATCACCCTGCCGGACGTCCCCGCCGCCTTCAGGCCGCGCAGCGGGCCGTTCGCCCTCGTCGACCACGAGAAGGTCTACTCCGCGGACCCCGAGGACGACATCTTCGACGCTCGCGGCGTCGACCGCGCGGGCGCCGTCGTCGTGGTGCGCCCCGACCAGTACGTGGCCCACGTGCTGCCGCTGCGCGCCCACGCCGAGCTGGCCTCGTTCTTCGGGCCCGCCCTGGCCTGAGACCGACCTCAGTCGATCGAACCGGGCGGCGCCACCCAGCGGTGCGCCTGCCCGGTGACCGACGCGATGTGCTCGAAGTCGCGGTCGTCGTGGACGACGACCGCGCCGCCGAGCTCCGCCACCGCTGCCGTCAGCAGGTCGATCACGCCGGCGGCGCGGTGCAGGCCGCCGCCGAACGTTCCGCCAGCAGGCCGATCAGCGCTCTGCGGACGTGAGGGTGGCGGCTCCGCGCCAGCGCGGAGGTGTCGACGAGGTGCAGGCCCGCCGGCGGGGTCACCGGCGGGCGCCGGCCATGACGTCGGGGTCGTCGATGTCCGACCCGACCCCGAGCGCCCCCGCGTCCTCCAGCAGCGCGGCCAGGCGCTCGCGGCGTTCGGCGACGGCTCGCAGCGCGGCGTTCACCGTGTCCTTCTTCGTGGTGGTCCCCAGCTCGCGGGCCGCGGCGGACAGAGCGTCGTCGTCGAGATCGACCATGGTCCGCATCAGTACCACGGCACACCGGAGACACACAGCCGCACACATCGTGGGCTCCCGTGCGGCGCCACGCAGGACCCGCGCAGCGCCGGGCTCGACGCCCCGACCGGCCTGGGAGAGGCTGGGCCCATGACCACCGACGACGCCCTGCCCCCGCTGCCCGAGGACTTCTCGACGGCGCTGGCCGTCGCCGCCCACCCCGACGACCTGGAGTACGGGGCCGCGTCAGCCGTCGCGCGCTGGACCGACCAGGGCAAGCGCGTCGCCTACCTGATGCTCACCCGCGGCGAGGCCGGGATCGACACGATGGCGCCCGAGCAGTCCGCACCGGTGCGCGAGCGCGAGCAGCGGCGCGCCTGCGCGGAGGTCGGCGTGGACGACGTCGCGTTCGCCGGCCTGCCGGACGGGGTGCTGCAGCCGGACCTCGCGCTGCGCCGCGAGGTGGCCCGAGCGGTGCGGCGGGTGCGTCCGGACGTCGTCGTCGTCAACGCCTCACGCGACTGGGGCGGGGTGCCCGACCAGGCCGACCACCGGGCGCTCGCGGCGGCGCTGGTCGACGCGGTGCGCGACGCGGGCAACCGCTGGGTGCACCGCGAGCTGCTCCAGGAGGGCCTGGAACCCTTCGACGGCGTCCGCGAGGTCGTGCACGTGATGGATGCCGAGCCGACCCACGCCGTCGACACGAGCGACACCCTCGACCGCGGCATGGCCGCCCTGCGCGCCCACGAGACCTACTGGGAGGTGCTCGGTGAGATGCCCGAGGAGATGCTCCGCGAGGGCGCAGCCGAGGCCGGCAGGCGGCAGGGCGTCGCCTCCGCGATCCTCGTGCGACGACAGGGACTGCAGCCCGGGGGCTGAGCCGCCGCCGCGGCCAGCGCGCCGCCGGGTTGCTGGTCTCGTTGCCGCCGGGCGGCGGATCGCCTACGGTCACAGCGATGCGTCGTGGCGTCCGGCCGTGGCGTGTCCCTGCCCCGGAGGACGACGACGTGGACGACGGTTCCAGAGCCCCGACCGGCTCCGCGGTGGCCGACCTGCTGGGCGTGCGCCCGGGCAAGGTCGTCGCCGTCCACCTCGCGTACCCGTCGCGGGCCGCGCAGCGCGGGCGCACCCCGGAGCACCCGTCGTACTTCCTCAAGCCCACCAGCTCGTTGGCGCTGAGCGGCGGCGAGGTGGCGCGTCCCGCCAACGCCGAGCTGCTCGCCTTCGAGGGTGAGATCGCCCTGGTGCTCGGGCGCGACGTCCGGCGCGTCAGCCCCGCCGAGGGCTGGGCGGCGGTCTCCTCCGTCACCGCCGCCAACGACCTCGGCCTGTACGACCTGCGGGCGGCGGACCGGGGCTCGAACGTGCGCTCCAAGGGCGGCGACGGGTTCACCCCCATCGGCCCGGCGCTGCTGCCCGCCGAGGGCCTCGACCCCGCGGCGCTGCGCGTGCGCACCTGGCTCGACGGCGAGCTGGTGCAGGACGACACCACCGCGGACCTGCTGTTCTCCTTCGGGCAGATCGTCGCCGACCTCTCCGAGATGCTCACCCTGCAGGCCGGCGACGTCATCCTCACCGGCACCCCCGCCGGCTCGTCCGTGGCGGTGCCCGGCCAGGTGGTCGAGGTGGAGGTCGACGCCCCCGACGCACCTGGTGCGCCCACCTCCGGGCGGTTGGTCACCCGCGTGGTGGACGGACCTGCCGTCGGGGCGCACGGCGCGCCGCCCGCCGCCGACGACGCCCAGCGCACCGAGGCGTGGGGCAGCGCGGAGGCCGCCGGGCTGAGCGGCGCGGGCGACGGCGGCGTGGCGCAGGACGAGCCCTTCGTCCTCACCGAGGAGCGCCGGGCCGCTCTCCTCGGCGTCGGCGTCGCGACGCTCAGCTCCCAGCTGCGCTCGCGGGGGCTCGACGACGTCTCGATCGACGGCCTGCGCCCCACGCGGCCCGGCCAGCGCCTCGTCGGGGTGGCCCGGACGCTGCGTTACGTGCCGTTCCGCAAGGATCTCTTCGCCGCCCACGGTGGGGGCTACAACGCCCAGAAGCGCGCCATCGACTCGCTGCGGCCCGGTGACGTCCTCGTCATGGAGGCGCGCGGGGAGCGCGGCACCGGCACCCTCGGCGACATCCTCGCCCTGCGCGCCGCCGTGCTCGGCGCGGCCGGCGTGGTCACCGACGGCGGGGTGCGCGACGTCGCGGCCGTCTCGGACATCGACCTGCCGGTCTTCCACGCCGGGGCCCACCCCGCGGTGCTGGGGCGCCGGCACGTGCCGTGGGACGTTGACGTCACCGTCGCCTGCGGCGGGGCGACGGTCCAGCCCGGCGACGTGGTGGTCGGCGACGACGACGGCGTCATCGTCATCCCGCCGCACCTGCTCGACGAGGTGGTGGCCGCGGCCACCGAGCAGGAGCGCGTCGAGACCTTCATCGCCGAGCAGGTCGCCGGCGGGGAGGCCGTGGACGGCCTGTACCCCCTCGGCCCGGCCTGGCGCGGGCGCTACGAGGCCTGGTGCGCCGAGCGCGCCGCCGACACCCAGCAGTCCTCCCCGGAAGGTAGTCGCTCATGAGGTTCCGCTCCGAGCCCCGCGCCATGACCGGCTCCATCGCCCCGGTGATGACCCCCTTCACCGCCGACGGCGCGGTGGACCACGACTCGCTGGCCAACCTCGTGCGCTGGCAGCTCGCCCACGGCTCCTCCGGCATCTCCATCGGCGGGTCCACGGGGGAGCCGAGCGCGCAGACCATCGCCGAGCGCGCCGAGGCCATCCGCACGTGCGCCCGCGTCATCGACGACACGGTGCCGTTCGTCCCCGGCACCGGCTCGGCGAAGCTCGACGAGACCCTCGAGCTCACCGCCGCCGCCGACGAGGCCGGCGCTGACGCGGTGCTCATCATCACCCCGTACTACGCCCGGCCCACCCAGGAGGCGCTGTACCGGTGGTACGCCACGGTGGCACGTGAGTTCCCCCACCTGCCGGTCCTGGCGTACAACGTGCCCGTCCGCACCGCCGTGGACCTCGCCCCGGAGACCGTCGCGCGCCTCTTCCGCGACGTCGAGAACTTCGTCGGCATCAAGGAGACGACGAAGGACTTCGAGCACTTCTCCCGCGTCATGCAGCAGTGCGGCCCCGAGCTGGTGGTGTGGAGCGGCATCGAGCTGCTGTGCCTGC
>JARIBR010000039.1 GCA_029258695.1 Quadrisphaera sp. | reverse complement strand
CTCGGGGGTGCGCGCGGCTCGATGGTGGGCCAGCTCGTCGCCAGCCAGTTCCAGTCCGCCCAGAACTGGGCGCTGGGCTCGGCGATGGCGGTGCTGCTCGTGCTGACCATCCTCGTCACCGTGGGCGCCGCGCTGGCGTCGATCCTCGCGGTGCGGGCGGTGGTGCGGGCGAACCGCGCGGTGCGGCTGCCGGACGCGGCGGGGGCAGCGGCATGAGCGCCCCGGTGCGCACGGATCCGGCCGACGCGCCGGCCCGTCCGGTGCGCCGGCGCTCACGCGTCGACACCCTGCTCGCGCTCTGGGGGGTACTGGGGTTCCTCTTCCTCTTCCTGCCGGTGCTCGTCATCGTCGCGTACTCGTTCAACACCGGCCGCTCCATGATGATCTGGGAGGGCTTCGGCCTCGACGCCTACCGCGTCGCCCTGACCAACCCCGCCATGACGGGACCGGTGCGCGTCTCGCTCATCGCCGGGGTGGGCACCGCCGTCGTCGCCACCGTGCTCGGCACCGCCGCCGGCCTCGCGCTGGCCCGGCGCGGTGGTCGGTGGGCGCCGGCGTTCACGCTGCTGCTGGCCCTGGTCATGGTCACCCCGGAGATCGTCGACGCCGTCTCGCTCCTGCCGTGGTTCGTGGCGCTCGGCGCCGACCTCGGCCTGCGGGTCTTCGACGTCGGCCAGGTGCGCCTGGTCATCGCGCACTCGCTGTTCGCCACCGCGGTGGTGACCTTCATCGTCCGCGCCCGGATGGCCGGGGTCGACGCCTCCCTGGAGGAGGCCGCCGCGGACCTCTACGCCCCGCCGCTGCGCCGCTTCTGGGGCGTGACGTTCCCGGTGGTGCGTCCCGCGGTGATCTCGGGCGGCCTCCTCGCGTTCACCCTCAGCCTGGACAACACCGTCATCTCCTCGTTCGTCTCGGTCGCCGGCTCCTCGCCGTGGCCCGTCTACGTCTTCAGCTCGGTGCGCGCGGGGCTCCGGCCGTCGATCGCGGCGATGTCGACGCTCATGCTCCTGCTGACCCTGGTCGCCCTCGTGGCGGTCGCCCTGGTGCTGCGGAGGTCCGGCGACGGCTCCTCGAAGATCGCGGAGACCCTGACCGGCGGCTGACCCCGCGCTCGCGACAGGCCACGATGGCGGTGTGGACACGACCGGGTGGGGTGCCGGTGCGGCGCCTACGGGCTGAGCGCGGAGAGCGGCACGCTGCGCGCCGGGGACCCGGACCTCCACCGCACCAGCCACGGTGAGTCGTTCCTGGCGGTGCTGACCAGCAGGTTCGAGGGGTCGGGCCTGTACCTGCTCGACGAGCCGGAGAGCGCCCTGTCCTCCCAGGGCTGCCTCGCGCTCGTGGCGGCCCTCGCCGAGCTCGCCGCGTCCGGCACCGCCCCGGTGGTGGTCGCGACCCACTCGCCCATCATCGCCGCGCTGCCCGGGGCCCGCCTGCTCCAGGCCGACGAGGAGGGCCTGCACGACGCGGCGTGGGAGGACCTCGCGCTCGTCGCCCACTGGCGAGGGTTCCTCGACAACCCGCAGCGCTACCTGCGGCACCTGCTCGCCTGAGCACCCGGGGCCCTGGCGGTGCCACCGCCGCGTCGTCCACGTCGAGCGGGGAGCTGGTGCGGGCGACACGCCGCGCGGGAGCACCGCGAGTCCCCGCTCGAGACGTCAGGTGGCGTCGGCGTCCCTGAGGGACCGGCTGGACATCCACCGGTCCACGGCCACCCGCAGCACCACGCGACCGGGATCGTGGGCCGGCGTGCGCTCGTAGCGCAGCGCGTAGCGGCGCAGGGCCTCGGCGACCTCGGCGGGGTCAGCGCTGATCGAGGCGTCCCCCTCGAGCGTGATCCACGTCGCCCGCTCGAACGAGCAGACCGCGACGCGGGCCAGCCCACCGGGTGACCCCAGGACGTTGCGGGCCTTGCGCGACGTGCGCTGCATCGTCACCCGGGCCAGCGGGCCGCCGTCGTCGGAACCGGTCGCGTCCCACGTGAAGCCCACGGGCACCACGTGCGCGGTGCCGTCGGGCCGGGGGGTGGTCAGCGTCGCCAGGCGCCGCTGCGTGAGAAACTCCAGGGCGGCGGGCGGCAGCGGCTTCATCCCCCACTGGTAGCACGCACGGTGACCTGCCGGCGCGGCGGCAGGCCTCGTCGACGCTCGTCGGGCTCACCTCACCCGGGGCCCGCGCCGGGGCCGGTCGCGGGCGAGGCCCACGGCGGTGAAGGCTTTCTCCCCGCTGGCCACGTCGCTGAGCAGGCCGAAGACCGCGCCGAGGAGCAGCGAGGGGACCAGCAGCCGCCAGTCCTCGTCGATCGCGGAGTAGGTGAAGAGCCCGACGAAGATGCCTGGGATGAAGTCGATCCACCGCAGGCTCCCCACGAGGACCACCACGGTGACGCCCACCCACACGGCGATCACCGACCCCACGAGCCCACCGAGGAGCTCGCCGGACCCGCTGATGACCCACCCGAAGGCCACACCGAGCAGGGTGGTGACCCAGGTGAGCACGAGAGCGCCACCGCCGTGCCGGCGGGTCGCGAAGTAGGTGGTGAACCCGGCGAAGCCCGCCCAGACGGAGAGGCCGACCAGAGGGGCCAGTCCCGCCCACAGGCCGCTGACGAGGCCGATCACGATCGCGGTGAAGAGCACGAGGGGCACGGTCAGGACTCCTGGGTCTCGAGCAGGGTGGCCGCCGCCGCTGCCCCGACCGTCGCGTCAGCGTCCGGTCCGTGCACCGCGGCACGAGCCGGGCGTCCGGCGAGCATCCCACCCGGGTCCCTCGCCCCTGAGCGCCCGGCGGGCACGCGCGCGGGCGCGCGGCTCGACCTCTTGACGGCGACCGTCCCGAGGACGTAGCTTCCTCCCGCTCCGCAGCGGTGCGGAGTCCTTCCGCGCGACGTGGCCGGAGGCAGCCGAGAAGGTCCTCGACCATGTCCGAACCCGCTGTCGTGCCCCCGCCCGCGCCGGGACGCGAGCCGGAGCAGTTCGACCGCTCGATGAGCCTGGTGGCGACGTTCTCGCTGGGCTTCACGTACCTCTCGCCCCTGGCGGCGCTCGCCGGGCTCCTGCCCCTGGCGCTGGCGACCGGAGGGCCGCCGGCGGTGTGGTGGCTGCCCATCGTCGCCTCGGGCCAGATGCTCGTCGCCCTCGTCTTCGGCGAGGTGGTCTCTCAGTACCCCATCACCGGAGGGGTCTACCCCTGGGCTCGGCGGCTGTGGGGCCGGCGGTACGCCTGGGTGGTGGCGTGGGTCTACCTGTGCGCCCTCGTCGTCACGATCACGTCGGTCGTGGAGTTCGGGGCGATCTACGTCGGGGCGCTCTTCGACCTCACCATGACGCCGACCGTGACCCTCCTCGTGGCCGTCGCGATGCTCGTGCTGGCGCTGGGTCTGAACTCCTCGGGGACGCGCACCCTCGGTCGCGTCGCCCGGGTCGGGTTCTTCGCCGAGCTGATCGGGGTGATCGGCTACGGCCTCTACCTCCTGGTGTTCGAGCGAAAGAACTCCTTCGGGGTGTTCTTCGACTCGATGGGCGTGGCGGGCGACGGCTCCTACGCACCGGCCTTCGTCGCGGCGTCCCTGGCCGGGCTGTTCCTCTTCTACGGCTTCGAGGCCTGCGGCGACGTCGCCGAGGAGGTGACCGATCCCGCCCGTCAGGTGCCCCGAGCGATGATCTACACCATCCTCCTCGGTCTGCTGACGGCCGCCGCGGCGTTCGTGGGCTTCATCATGGCCGCTCCGGACCTGCAGAGCATCGTCGACGGCGAGGTGGCCGACCCCGTCACCGCGATCCTGGAGGGCTCGGTGGGGGCGGCGGGCACCACGGTGTTCCTCGTCATCGCCGTGACGGCGTTCATCTCCTGCACCTTGTCGCTGCAGGCCGCGCTGAGCCGGTTGATCTTCTCCTTCGCCCGTGACGACATGCTCCCGGGCAGCGCGGCGCTGAAGCGGCTGACCGCTGAGCGGATGCCGCGCAACGCCCTGCTCGTGGCCTGCGTGGCGCCCGTCATCGTCTGCCTGTACGTCTTCGTCGCCCCCGACAGCCTGCCGAGGGTCACCGCCTTCGCCATCCTCGGCATCTACCTGTGCTTCCAGCTCGTCGTCCTCGCCGCCCTGCGCCAGCGTCTGCGCGGCTGGCGCCCGGCCGGCCCGTGGAGCCTGGGGCGGGCCGGGTTCCTCGTCAACGTCGTGGCCCTGGCGTACGGCGTCACCGCCATGGTGATCCTGGCGCTGCCCGGGGACGCGTCGCTGCCGTTCGTCGACCGCTGGGTCGTGCTCATCGGGCTCGCCGTCGTCCTGGGGACCGGAGGTGCGTACATGGCGCTGAGGAAGCCGTACGGAAGGTCGACGGCGCCAGAGGGCGACGCGCTGGAGGTGGCGGCGCAGCTGCGGGCTTCCCCGCGCAGCGGCGGCCGGCGCTGACCGCACGGCGCGACGTCGGGCTTGCGCTTGACGCAGCGTCAAGGCGCAGCGTGTGCTCCACGCCGGAAGATGTCCGGCGTGGAGGGAGCAGCAGCGGTGGAGAAGAGCACGTGGACCACGTCGGAAGTGGCTGCCATGACGGGGCTGACCTCCCGGACGCTGCGCCACTACGACGCCATCGGCCTCGTGCGCCCGGCGTTCACCGGCCACGGCGGCCTGCGGCACTACGGCAGCGAGGAGCTGCTGACGCTGCAGGAGGTGCTCGTGCTGCGCGAGCTCGGGCTGCGGCTCGACGTCGTGGCGCGGGTGCTCTCCGGCGAGCACGACCGGCTCGAGGCCCTGCGGGGCCACGAGGCCGCGCTGCGCGAGGAGTCCGCCCGGGTGGGCCGGCTCGCCGACACCGTCGCCCGCACCCTCGTCCACCTCGAAGGAGGGACCACCATGTCCGATCACGAGCGAGCCACGATGTTCGACGGCGCCCGGCTCGACGCCGACCGTGCCGCGTACGAGGAGAAGCTCGTCGCCGAGCACGGCGAGGGCGTGCGGGCGGCGTTCCGCCAGTCCGAGCAGCGCACCGCCGGCTGGGCGCAGGAGGACTACGAGGGCGCCGCCGCGGGGTGGGACGCCCTCGCGGCCCGCTTCACGGCGCTGCTGCGCTCGGGCGAGGCGGCGGACGGCGTCGCGGCGCAGGCGCTGACGGCGGAGCACCACGCCTCCGTGGCGCAGTACTGGACGCCGGACCGCGCCAGCTACACCGGGCTCGGCCAGACCTACGTCGACGACCCGGCCTTCCGGTCGACGTTCGACGCCAGGGACCCGGCGCTCGCGGAGTACCTGCGCG
>JARIBR010000005.1 GCA_029258695.1 Quadrisphaera sp. | reverse complement strand
CGAACCTCGCCCACCACGACCGCGAGGACGGGTTCTGGTCGGAGCAGGAGCTCACCGCCGCGCCCGAGCGCCTGCAGCGCTGGCGCGGCGCCGTCGACGCCCCCACGGGCCCCGACACCACCGTGCTGCTGTCCACCGTGCGCGCGCGCCTGGCCGACGACCTCGACGCCCCCGCGGCGCTCGCGGCGGTCGACGAGTGGGTCGTGTCCGCGGGCCACCCGGACCACCCGGTCGTCGAGGGCGCCCCGGACGTGGTCACCGACCTCGTGGACGCCCTGCTCGGCGTGGGGCTGTGAGAGCGGCTCAGTCCCTGGCCTGACGCTGGTCGAGGGAGTGGGACGGGCCTTCTCCCGGGCGAGGCCGCATCACAGCGCCCCAGGTGTGCTCGACAGCTGGCCACTCCTCGTCGGTGGTGGCGATGACGACTCGGGCGGCTTCGAGCCGCCAGAAGAAGTGGTGGATGCTCCGGCGCTTCCAGCGTCGGTCGTCATGCCGGATCTCCAGCAGCTCCACGAGGTCCCGGCGGCCGCGGGCGACCTTCCACCACTGGTCACCGTCGCCGATGGCTGCTGCGAGCTCGAGGAACGTGGTGTCGGTACCCATCCGGGACCGCAGAGCTCGACGGAGGTCGGGTCGACCGCCGCTCTGGTAGGCCTTCGCCAGCGCGGTCTCGACCTCGTACAGATCGTCTCGCCACGCGCGGGCTGCTTGGACCCGGCACCGGTGCGCCTCCGCCTCCTGCCGTCGAGCTCGAAGGCGTCCATCGAGGACGATTCCCCCGACCGCAGCGATGGCACCGATCAGGGCACCGAGAAGTCCTTCTGCTCCCGCCACGAGGTCCACTCAGGGAATCAACCAGAAGGAGGTGGCAGCCATGGCTCCATCGGAGGAACGTCTCTCCGTGTCGCCGTCCCCGTGGTGCGCGACGTGTGAACAGGCTCCGCAGCTCGAGCGGGGAGGTGGTGCGCTGGCGTCAGCTCGAGCGGGGAGGTGGTGCGCTGGCGTACGGCGTGTCGCACGCACCAGCTCCCCGCTCGGGCGACGCGGCCGGGTGCGCCGCCGCGACCGACCGGACGGAGGGCGGCTCGGGCGCCGAGCCGCCACCGCGCGGGAGCCGTGAGGGCGGCTCAGCCCTTGGCCGGTCCCTCGTCGCGGCGGTGGCGCAGGTAGCGCTCGAAGTCCCGCGCGATGGCCTCGCCCGAGGCCTCGGGCAGGTCCGCGGTGTCGCGGGCCTCCTCGAGCTGGGAGACGTACTCCGCGACCTCGGGGTCCTCCGCGGCCAGCTCGTCGACACCGCGCTCCCACGCCTGGGCGTCGTCGGTGAGCTCGGCGAGCTCCACGGGCTCCCCGAGCAGCTCCTCGATGCGCGTCAGCAGCGCGACCACCGCCTTGGGCGAGGGCGAGGAGCCGACGTAGTGGGGCACCGCCGCCCACAGCGACAGCGAGGGGATCCCTGCGGCGGTCGCCGCCTCGGAGATCACGCCGACGATGCCGGTGGGCCCCTCGTACGTGGAGCGCTCCAGGGACAGCCGGGTGAGCAGGTCCTCGTCGTCGGTGGTCGAGGACATCGGCACCGGACGGGTGTGCGGGGTGTCGGCGAGCAGCGCCCCGAGCGTCACCACCGCGCGCGCCCCCAGCCGCTCGGCGTGCTCGAGGACCTCGCGGGCGAAGTGCTTCCAGCGCATCGACGGCTCCATGCCGCGCACCAGCACCACCTGGCGCCCGGTGACCGGCGCGCGGGCCACCGACACCGTCGTCGCGGGCCACACCAGCCGGCGGCCCCCACCGTCGGGATCACCGGCCACGACGATCGGCCGGGTGACCTGGAAGTCGTGGTATTCCTCGGGGTCGAGCTCGTCGACCTGCTCGGCGCCCCACACCCGGTGCAGGTGGGCCAGGGCGTCGGACGCGGCCTCGCCGGCGTCGTTCCACCCCTCGAACGCCGCGAGGAGCACCGGCTCGCTCGGCGGGGCCACCGCACCACCGGGGTCCTCGGTGTGCTGGGGGTCCTCCTGCGGCTCCTCGGGGCGGGGACGCGGCGGCTGGGGGTCCAAGGACGTCTCCCTCACGGTCGGGGGCGGGCGGCCGTCGGGCGGACGCGCCCGTCAGGGCCACGCCAGCGTAGGCGCGCTGGCGGTCGCCGCCCGGTGGGCGGGGCCCGCGGCTACGGTGCACGGGTGGAACCACCTCGCCCGCTGGCCCTGCTGTGGGACATGGACGGCACCCTCGTCGACACCGAGCCCTCGTGGTTCGCCGCGGAGCACGCCCTCGTCGCGGAGCACGGAGGCACCTGGAGCGACGAGGACGCCAGCTCCCTGGTGGGCAACGACCTGCTGACCTCCGCGGCGGTGCTGCGCGAGCGCGGGGGTGTCGACCTGCCGGCCCGCGAGCTCGTCGAGCGGCTCAGCGCGGACGTCAGCGAGCGCGTGCGCGCCGACCCCCCGTGGCGCCCCGGCGCGCGCGAGCTCCTCGAGGCCGCCCGCTCCGAGGGCCTGCCCTGCGCCCTGGTGACCGCGTCGTGGCGCCCGCTGGTCGACGCGGTCCTCGCCGGCCTGCCCGAGGACACGTTCGCGGCGATCGTGACCGGCGACGTGGTGGACCGCGGCAAGCCCGACCCCGAGCCCTACGCCACCGGCGCCGCGATGCTCGGCGTGGACCCGGCCCGGTGCCTGGCCCTGGAGGACTCCCTCGCCGGGGTCACCAGCGCCCTGGCCGCCGGTGTGGCCACCGTGGGCATCACCAACCACGTCGCCCTGCCCACCGGGGCCGACGCCCCGGCGGGTCTGCGCGTGGTGAGCACCCTCGAGGGCCTGGACCTGGACGACCTGCTGGCGCTGGCCCCCGTCCCTCCGGGTGGTTCGCCGCCGGCGTGAGGGAACCCGGCGACGCAGGGCCGGAGGTGCTCGGGCGGCGAGCATCGTCGCCGAACCGTGACCTCCGGTGGCTCCGCGGGGCCCGCGCGTGGCCTATCTTTCGACCACCGGCCCGCGGCGACGACGCCCGGCCGACCCGCAGACGAGGCCCGGAGGTCCCCATGCGCCGTCCACCCCGCTCTTCACGCCCCAGCCCCGGCCGTCTCGCCCGCACCGGGCCGCGCCGACCGCTGGGCCTGGCCGCCGGCGCCCTGGCCGTGGGGGTGGCCCTGACCGGGTGCGTCGCCAGCGAGCGCGAGCCGGCCGGTGAGGGCGCGGCCTCGGGGGAGGACGGTGGCACGTTCGTCTTCGCGGCCTCGGCGGACCCGGTGATGCTCGACCCCGCGTTCGCCGTCGACGGAGAGTCCTTCCGCGTCGCCCGGCAGATCTTCGAGGGCCTGGTGGGCACCGAGCCCGGCACCGCGGACCCGGCGCCGCTGCTGGCGGAGAGCTGGGAGACCTCCGAGGACGGGCTGGAGACCACGTTCGCGCTCCAGGAGGGCGTGACGTTCCACGACGGCACGGACTTCGACGCCGAGGCGGTGTGCGCGAACTTCGACCGCTGGTACACGTGGACGGGGGTGAACCAGAGCCCCAACCTCTCGTACTACTACGGCAAGCTGTTCAAGGGCTTCGAGACCTCCGACGACCCGGAGCTGCAGGGCGGCATCTACGGCGGGTGCACCGCGGAGGACGCCTCGACGGCCACGATCACCCTCACCCAGCCGTTCGCCGGGTTCGTCCAGGCGATGAGCCTGCCGGCGTTCTCGATGCAGAGCCCCACGGCGATGGCGGAGTACGACGCCGACGGCACCGAGGGCAGCGAGGACGACCCCCGGTTCTCCGAGTACGCCACCGCCCAGCCCACCGGCACCGGCCCGTTCACCCTGGAGTCCTGGGACCGGGGCCAGCAGGTGACGCTCTCGCGCTACGACGACTACTGGGGCGAGGCGGCCAGCATCGACACCGCCATCGTGCGCACCATCGCCGACGGCAACGCCCGCCTGCAGGCGCTGCAGTCCGGTGACATCGACGGCTACGACCTCGTCGCCCCCGGTGACCTGGCGGGCCTGGAGGAGGCCGGGTTCACCATCGAGCAGCGCGCGCCCTTCAACGTGCTCTACCTCGGGCTCAACCAGGCCGTCCCCGAGCTCGCCGACGTGCGGGTCCGACAGGCCATCGCCCACGCCATCGACCGGGACACCGTCATCAGCCAGTCCCTGCCGGAGGGCACGGTGGCCGCCGAGGAGTTCATGCCGGACCTCGTGACGGGGTTCACCGAGGACATCACCACCTACGACTACGACCCGGAGCGAGCGATGGCCCTGCTCGCCGAGGCCGGGGCCAGCGACCTCGAGCTGACGTTCAACTACCCGACGGGGGTCTCGCGGCCGTACATGCCGGCCCCGGAGGACACCTTCCTCGCGGTGCAGTCCCAGCTCCAGGCCGTCGGGATCACCGTGACCCCCCAGGCCGACGCGTGGGCGGACTACCTCGACCGCGTCAACGGCTCGGAGGACCACGGCATCCACCTCCTGGGCTGGACGGGGGACTACAACGACCCCGACAACTTCGTCGGCACGTTCTTCGGCGCCGCGAGCCCCGAGTGGGGCTTCGAGAACCCCGAGCTGTTCGAGGCCCTGACGCAGGCCCGGGCCCTTCCCACCCAGGAGGAGCAGGAGCCGGTCTACGAGGACATCAACGCGCAGATCTCCGAGTTCGTCCCCGGCGTCCCGCTGGCCTCCCCGGTGCCGTCGCTGGCCTTCGCGCCCCGCGTGGAGGGCTACCAGCCCTCACCGGTGCAGGACGAGGTGTGGAACACCATCACGCTCACCGACGGGTGATGCGGAGCGTCGTGGTGGCCCCGGCGGCGCTCGCCGCGGGGGCCGCTCGAGCGGTCGAGCGGGCGGCCCTGCGGTGATCCGGTTCGTGCTCCGGCGCCTGCTCCTGGTGGTCCCGGTGCTCGCCGGCCTGGTGCTGCTGCTCTTCGCCTGGACCCGGGCGCTGCCCGGGGACCCGGCGCGGGCGCTGCTGGGCCAGCGGGCCACCCCGGCCGGCATCGAGGCCGTCAACGAGCTGTACGGCTTCGACCGCCCGCTGCTCGTCCAGCTGGGCATCTACGTGCGACAGCTGGCCACGGGGAACCTCGGCACGTCCGGGTTCACCGGGGAACCGGTGGTCGGCTCCTTCGTCTCCCGGTTCCCGGCCACCATCGAGCTGGGCCTGTCCGCGCTGGTCCTCGCCGTCGTCCTCGGCGTCCCGCTGGGCTACTTCGCCGCCCGCCGCAACGGGCGGTGGCTGGACTCCGCGACCGTCGGCGCCTCGCTGCTCGGCGTGGTCATCCCGGTGTTCTTCCTCGCCTACCTGCTGAAGATCGTCTTCGCGCAGTGGCTCGGGTGGCTGCCCACCGACGGGCGCCAGGACGTGCGGATCAACGCCACCCACGTGACCGGCTTCTACGTGCTCGACGGGCTGCTCACCGGCGAGATCGACGCCGCGCTCGACGCGCTGAGGCACCTCGTGCTGCCGGCGCTGGCGCTGGGCACCATCCCGCTGGCCATCATCGTGCGCATCACCCGCGCCTCGGTGATCGAGGTCCTCGGGGACGACTTCGTGCGCACCGCCCGCGCCAAGGGGCTCGCCCCGAGCACCATCCGGGGGCGCCACGTGATGCGCAACGCGCTGCTGCCGGTCATCACCACCATCGGCCTGCAGACGGGGCTGCTGCTGTCCGGGGCGGTGCTCACCGAGTCCGTCTTCGCCATCAACGGCATCGGCTCGTACCTGTTCACCGCCATCAGCCAGCTCGACTACGCCGTCCTCCAGGGGTACATCCTGTTCATCGCCCTGACCTACGCCCTGGTCAACCTCGTCGTGGACGTCCTCTACGGGGTCATCGACCCCCGCGTGAGGCTCTCGTGAGCGCGCTCGCCCCGCCGCCGGCCTCGGGCTCGCGACGCGGTGACGACGCCGGGGACGCCGCCGCGGGCGTGGCCGACGGCGCGCTGGACCGCCTCGACGGCTCCGGCGGCGGTGATGGCGGCGATGGACGGTGGGCCGCTCTGGGGGCGGGCGGCCTCGACGACGAGAAGGGCACGTCGCTGGTCCGCGGGGCGCTGCGGCGCCTGCGCCGGGACCCCACGGCGATCCTCGGCGCGATCCTCGTGGTCCTCTTCGTGGCCGTCGCGATCGCCGCGCCGCTCATCGCCCCCTACGAGCCCGGACGGGCGCTGCCGGGCAGCGGCATCACCCCGTCGTCGGTGCCCGGCCCCTCCGACGAGCACCCCCTCGGCCTGGACCCCTCCGGGGTGGACCTGCTCACCCAGCTGGTCTACGGAGCACGCCAGTCCCTGGTCATCGGCGTCGTCTCCACCGTGATCGGGCTGTTCTTCGGCATGGTCCTCGGCACGCTCGCCGGCGCCTTCGGCGGGTGGGTGGACACGCTCGTCATGCGGGTCGTCGACATCATGCTCTCGATCCCCTCGCTGCTGCTGGCGGTGTCCATCGCCGCGATCGCCGGCCAGAACGCGACCTCCGTGATGATCGCCATCGGCGTCGCCCAGGTGCCGATCTTCGCCCGCCTGCTGCGGGGGTCGATGCTCGCGCAGCGCGGCGCGGACTACGTCCTGGCCGCGACCTCCCTGGGCCTGCGCCACCGCACCGTGGTGATGAGCCACCTGCTGCCCAACTCGGTGGGTCCCGTCATCGTGCAGGCGACCCTGGTCCTCGGCACCGCCATCATCGAGGTCGCGGCGCTGAGCTACCTGGGGCTGGGCGCGGCGAACCCCGCGACGGCGGAGTGGGGCCGGATGCTCGTGCGGGCCCAGCCGCGGCTGGCCTCCGACCCGTGGCTGGCGATCGCGCCGGGGCTGTGCATCGCGTTCACCGCGCTGGGCTTCACCCTGCTGGGGGAGTCCCTGCGCCAGGCCCTCGACCCCAAGGGGCGGAGATGAACCGACCTGGAGGGGCGGAGATGAACCGACCCGGAGGGGCGGAGATGAAGCGACCCGGAGCGCCGCAGCCGAGCCAGGACGCACCCCTGCTGTCGGTGCGCGACCTCGAGGTGGTCTTCTCCGGGCGCGGACGGGCGGACGTGCGCGCCGTCGACGGCGTGAGCTTCGACGTGCGCGCGGGCGAGGTGATGGCGCTGGTGGGGGAGTCCGGCTCGGGCAAGTCGGTGACGTCGCTGGCGGTCACCGGCCTGCTGCCACGCCGGGGCGCCCGCGTGCGCGGCCAGGCGCTGCTGCGCGGACGGGACCTGCTGTCGATGGGTGCCCGCGAGCTGGACGGGTTGCGCGGGCGCGAGGTGGCGATGGTCTTCCAGGACCCCATGACGTCGCTGAACCCCGTCATCCCCGTCGGTCTGCAGATCACCGAGGTGCTGCGCCGGCACACCGATGCCTCCCGGGCGCAGGCGAAGGAGCGCGCCGTGGAGCTGCTGGGTCGCGTCGGCATCCCCGACCCGCGGCGCCGCGTGGGGGAGTACCCCCACCAGCTCTCCGGGGGGATGCGCCAGCGGGTGATGATCGCGGTGGCGCTCGCGTGCGACCCGGAGCTGATCATCGCCGACGAGCCCACCACCGCCCTGGACGTGACCATCCAGGCGCAGGTCATCGAGCTGCTGAGCACCCTGGTGCGCGAGCAGGACACCGCGATGCTGCTCATCACCCACGACCTCGGGGTCGTCGCCGGGGTGTGCGACGAGGTGACGGTGATGTACTCCGGTCGCGTCGTCGAGCGCGCGCAGCGCCGCGAGCTCTTCGCCCGCCCCCGCCACCGCTACACCGCGGGGCTGCTGGCCTCGGTGCCGCGCCTGGACGGTGACCGCGCCGCGCGCCTGGTGCCGATCCCGGGCACGCCGCGCGACGTCGTGCCGTGGTCGGCGGCGTGCGCGTTCGCCCCGCGCTGCCCCGCGGCCGACGACGCGTGCGCCACCGGTGACCTGGCCCTGGTCACGGACGAGGCTGCGGGCGCCCCCCCGGGCGCGGACGCCCTCACGGGGGCGGCAGCACCGCACGAGCACCGCTGCGTGCACCCGGCCGGCGACGCGTCGCCCGCGGGCGCGGGCGATGACGGCGCCACGACGACGACGGGAGCGACCTCATGAGCGAGCTGGCGCAGGCGCCGAGCGCCGCGGGCTCAGGGCGAGAAGCCTCGGCCTCCCGGGGCGAGACGCTGCTGCGGGTGCGCGGGCTCGAGGTGCACTACCCCGGGCGCAGGAGCCTGCTGGGCCGCGGCGGCGCTCCCGTGCGCGCCGTGGACGGCGTCGACCTCGACGTCGCGCGCGGCGCCACCCTGGGGCTCGTGGGGGAGTCCGGGTGCGGGAAGTCCACGCTCGGGCGCGCGGTGCTGCGACTGACCGACCCGACGGCCGGGGAGGTGACCTTCGACGGCACCGACGTCACCGCGCTCGGCCGTGAGCCGATGCGCGCGCTGCGCCGGCGCATGCAGATGGTCTTCCAGGACCCCATGGCCTCCCTCGACCCCCGCCAGTCCGTCCAGTCCCTGCTGACCGAGCCCCTCGTCGCCCACGGCCTCGGCGAGAGTCGGGGCGGGCGCGAGGCCAGGGTCCGCGAGCTCCTCGACCTCGTGGGCCTGCCCGGCTCGGCGTCAGGCAAGTACCCCCACGAGTTCTCCGGCGGTCAGCGCCAGCGCCTGGGGATCGCGCGGGCGCTCGCCGTGGAGCCGGACCTCGTGGTCGCCGACGAGCCGGTCTCCGCCCTCGACGTCTCGGTGCAGGCGCAGGGGGTGAACCTCCGGGAGGTCCTCCCGGAGCGCCTGGGGCTGACCTACCTCGTCATCGCCCACGACCTCGCGGTGGTCCGTCACATCGCCGACGCGGTGGCGGTGATGTACCTGGGCACCGTCGTCGAGCGCGCCGACGGCGACGACCTCTACACCGCCCCCGCGCACCCGTACACGATCGCCCTGATGTCCGCGATCCCCGTGCCCGACCCCGTCGTCGAGGACGCCCGCGAGCGGATCATCCTGCACGGGGACCTGCCGAGCCCCGCCGCGCCGCCCAGCGGGTGCCGCTTCCACACCCGCTGCCCCTACCGCCAGGCCACCCGGTGCGACACGGAGGTCCCGGCGCTGCGCGAGGTGGCCCCCGGGCACGTCGTCGCGTGCCACTTCGCGGAGCAGGTGGCCTCCGGGGCGATCACCCCGGCCTGAGCGGCCGCACCGGTGCTGGGCCGGTGCTCGGCCGGTGCAGGGCCGTGCCGCTCGGTCCTCTCGTCAGGCTGCCTCGCGGGGCCGTGCTGCCGCACCGACATGGTCCCTGCACCCTCGGCCGCCGCGCCGCGCCGAGGGCCGTCCGACCGGCGTGTCGCCTCGAGGACGCAGGATCTGCGTCGCACGACGCGGACGTGGTCTCGCCGCGCGTCACTCCCGGTGATCGTCCACAGTGGGGCTCGACCGTCGCGCACCGCCGCGCGCAGCACCGACCCAGGAGGATCCCCATGGCCGACGACACCCCCGACCTCACCGCCGGTGTCTCGCTGAGCGACATCCCCGTCGGCGGCCTGCTCGCGGGCACCGTCGGCGACACCGGGGTCATGCTCGCCCGCTGGACCGACGACGCCGGGCGCGAGCAGGTCAGCGCCCTCGACTCCGCCTGCACCCACGTCGGCGCGCCCCTGCCCACCGGCCTGCGCACCGGGGACTGCGTGCGCTGCCCCTTCCACCACGCCACCTTCGACCTGCGCACCGGTGAGGCCCTGCTCGCGCCCGCCTACCTGCCGCTCGGCGCCTGGGACGTGCGCGTCGAGGACGGCACGGTCACCGTGACCGGCCGCAAGGACGCCGCGGCACCGGGCACCGAGCCCACGCAGGTCCCCAACACCCGAGGGGTGCGCGCCGTCGTGGTGATCGGCGGGGGAGCGGCCGGCTTCGCCGCGGTCGAGCGCCTGCGCCGCGTCGGCTACGACGGCTCGATCACCGTGGTCAGCACGGAGAGCGCCCACCCGCTGGACCGCACCAAGCTCTCCAAGGCCTACCTCGCCGGCGGCGCCGGGCCCGACGCGCTGCCGCTGCTGCCCGCCGCCTGGTACGAGGAGCACGGGGTGGACCTGCGCACCGGCACCCGGGCCACGAGCATCGACCTCGCCGAGCGCACCGTCACCCTCGCCGGCGGCGAGCAGCTGGCCTACGACGCCCTCCTCCTGGCCACCGGCGGCGAGCCGAACCGCCTGGACCTGCCCGGCTTCGACGCCGAGGAGGTCCACCTCCTGCGCACCCACGAGGACTCCGACGCGATCATCGCCGCTGCGGACGCCGCGGGCGAGGGCGCCAGCATCGCCGTCGTCGGCGCCGGGTTCATCGGCCTCGAGGTCGCCGCGTCGCTGACCGGCCGCGGGGTGCGCGTCACCGTCGTCACCCCGAGCGAGACCCCCCTCGTCGGTCCCCTCGGGGAGGACCTCGGCGCCATGGTCAAGGGCCTCCACGAGGCGGGCGGAGTCACGTTCGTCACGGGACGGGCCGCGGAGTGGACCGGGAGCGAGCTCGTCTGCGAGGACGGCACCCGCATCGCCGCCTCCGCCGTCGTCGTCGGCGTCGGGGTCACGCCGCGCACCGGGCTCGCCGAGGCCGCCGGCCTGGCCGTCGACGACGGCGTGGTGGTCGACGCGCGCTTCGAGACCGAGCACCGGGGCGTGTTCGCCGCCGGTGACATCGCCCGCTTCCCCGACCCCGTGACGAAGCGCTCCATCCGCGTCGAGCACTGGGCGGTCGCCCAGCGCTCCGGGGCGCTCGCGGCGATGAACATGCTCGGGGCCGAGCAGGACCTCGACGAGCCCGCGTACTTCTGGTCCGCCCACTTCGGCACGAACATCCGGATGTCAGGACACGCGGAGTCCACCGCGGACTACGAGGTCGAGGGCTCGCTCGAGGCCCCGGACGTGATGGTCCGCTACCGCGAGGACGGGCAGGTCACCGCGGTCGCCGGCGTCAAGCGCGACCACGAGACCCTCGAGCTGGAGGATGCGCTGCTGCGCCAGGGCATCTGAGACCCGGCGCGGCGCGAGGACATCCGCCGCGGCGGCGGGCGCACCGCCGAGGGGTGGTCGTCAGGCCGCCGTCGTGACGCTCGGCAGCGGCGGCGGCGTCCCGCCCCACTCGGGGCAGAGGGACTGGAAGGAGCACCAGCCGCACAGCCTGTTCCGTCGCGGGCGCCAGTCACCGCTGACCCGCGCGGCGCTGATGGCCTGCCACAGCGCCTGGACCTTGCGCTCGGTGGCTCGCAGCTCGTCGGCGTCGGGGCTGTAGCGGATGATCTGGCCGTCCCCGAGGTAGACCAGCTGCAGGACCGCCGGGACCCGCCCGCGCAGGCGCCACAGCACCAGGGCGTAGAAGCGCATCTGGAACAGCGCCCTGCCCTCGAAGCCCGCGCCCGGGGAACGACCCGTCTTGTAGTCCACGACCCGCAGGTCACCGGCGGGGGAGACGTCGAGGCGGTCGACGTAGCCGCGCAGCACCAGCCCCGAGTCCAGCGGCGCCTCGACGTACAGCTCACGCTCCGCCGGCTCCAGGCGGGTGGGGTCCTCGAGGGTGAACCAGCGCTCCAGGAGCTGCTGCGCGCCGCGCAGCCACGACGCCGGCTCGGCGCCGCGCACGCCGCTGTCGATGGTGCCTCGCGCACCATCACCAGCACCAGCACCAGCACTGCCGGCGCCCTCGACGTCCGCACCGGGGGCGCCGGCGTCAGGCGAAGCGGCGTCGAACAGCCGGGCGAGCTCGGGCTCCGCGGCCAGCATCGCCTCCCACTCCGGCTCCAGCAGCTCCGCCGCGGCGCCCGGCGTGCGCTCGGGCGCGGGCAGGTCGAACAGCCGCTCCAGCACCGCGTGCACCAGGGTCCCGCGGGTCGCCGCCTCGCTGGGCGGCTCCGGGAGCCGGTCGATCGTGCGGTAGCGGTACAGCAGCGGGCAGGTCATGAAGTCCGAGGCCCGCGAGGGGGACAGGGACGTGGCGCTCGACCCGCTGCGGGGGCCGCGGCGCCGCGCCGCCGGGGCGGGCGGTGGGACGGGGGTGTCGGCCGCGCGCGCAGGAGAGGTCACCGCGCCCACGCTAGGGGTCGGGTACGACGCCGGGCCCGTACGCTTCGGCGGTGAGCGCCCCGGCCGCCCCGGCCCCCCGCCAGCGGTCGCCGGGCTGGCACCTCGCCACCGTCGCCGGGGTCCCGGTGTTCCTGGCCCGGTCGTGGCTGGTCATCGCCGCAGCCATCACCGTGCTCTTCGGCCCGCAGGTCGCCCGCGTCGACCCCGGGGCCGGACCGCTCGGCGCCTACGGGGTCGCGCTGCTCTTCGCCGTCCTGCTGCTGCTCTCCGTCCTCGTCCACGAGCTCGCCCACGCGCTGACCGCCACCGGCCTGGCCATGTCCCCGACCCGGATCGTGCTGACCCTGTGGGGGGGCCACACCACCTTCGACCGTGATGCGCCGAGCCCCTGGGCGTCCTTCGCCGTCTCCGCGGCCGGCCCCATCTCCAACCTCGCCCTCGCCGCGGCGCTGTACTGGGGGCTCGGCAGCGTCACCCTGCCGCCCGTCGGCCAGCTGCTCCTGCTCGCCGTCGTGGTCTCCAACGCCTTCGTCGGCCTCACCAACGCCCTGCCCGGCCTGCCGCTGGACGGCGGGCGGATGCTCGAGGCCCTGGTGTGGGGTCTCAGCGGCGACCGCGACCGGGCGACCGTCGCGGCCGCCCACGTGGGACGGGTGGTCGCCGTCGCCGTGCCCGTGCTCGTCGCCGTCGCCCTGCTGCGCGACGGCGACCTGCGCGGCGACCTCCTGGCGCTCGCGTGGTCGGCGCTGGTGGGGGCGCTGCTGTGGACCTCGGCGAGCGCGGAGCTGGCCTGGGCGCGGAGCCGGCGCCGCGCCCGCGACGCGGACGTCGGCTCGCTGCTCACCGCCGCCCTCGTCGTGCCCGCCGACACCCCCCTGTCCCGGCTCGTCCAGCCCGCCGCGTCCGGCACCCCCGTCGTCCTGCTCGACGGAGCGGGCCTGCCCGTGGGGGTGCTCGACGCCCGCGCGGCCAGCAGCGTGCCGCCGCAGCGCCTCGACGTCGTCCCCGCCTCGTCCGCGGCCCGCGGCATCGCCCGAGGAGCCCTCGTCGACGTCGCCACGTCGGGACGCGAGCTGTTCGACCTGCTGCCCTCGCTGCCCGCCGAGCCGTGGGTGGTGGTGCGCCGGCTCCCCGACGGCGCTCGCGGCGCGGACGGTGCCGGCGGTGCCGGCGGTGCCACCGCGGTGGGTGGCTTCGACGCGCTCGCGAGCCTGCAGGTGCTCGGTCTGCTGCGCTCCGACGACGTGGTGGCCGCCGTGGGCGGGCGCCGGGCCCGCCGCTGACGCGCCTGGCGCCGCGCCGTGCTGCGCTGCGCTGCCTAGACTTCCCGCCCGTGACCGACCCCGCTGCACCGAAGACCACCGCCGGCGGCGAGCCGGTCGGAGCGGCCCTGCGCCGCGGTCCCTTCCGCGAGGGCGACCGCGTGCAGCTCACCGACCCGCGCGGGCGCCTGCACACCATCACCCTGACCGCCGGCAAGGACTTCCACACCCACCGCGGCCACTTCCCCCACGACGAGCTCATCGGCGCCCCGGAGGGCACGGTGGTGGCCACGACCGCGGGCATCGAGCACCTGGCGCTGCGCCCCCTGCTCGCCGACCACGTCCTGTCCATGCCCCGGGGGGCCGCGGTGGTCTACCCCAAGGACTCCGCGCAGATCGTCGCGATGGCCGACGTCTACCCCGGCGCCCGCGTGGTCGAGGCCGGCGTGGGCTCCGGAGCCCTGACGATGTCGCTGCTGCGCGCCGTCGGTGACCACGGCAGCCTGCACAGCGTCGAGCGCCGCGCGGACTTCGCCGACGTGGCCCGCGCCAACGTGGAGTCCTTCTTCGGCGGTCCCCACCCGGCGTGGTCGCTGACCGTCGGCGACCTCGTCGCCGAGCTCCCGGGGATCGCGGCGCCCGGCAGCGTGGACCGGGTGGTGCTCGACATGCTCGCCCCCTGGGAGTGCCTGGACGCCGCCGCGCTGGCTCTGGCACCGGGGGGCGTGCTCATCGGGTACGTCGCGACCGCCTCCCAGCTCTCGCGCCTGGCCGAGGACGCGCGCGCCGACGGCCGCTTCACCGAGCCGAGCGCCTGGGAGTCCATGGTGCGCGGCTGGCACCTCGAGGGGCTCTCCGTGCGCCCCGAGCACCGGATGATCGGCCACACCGGCTTCCTGCTCACCGTGCGCCGCCTCGCGGACGGGGTGTCCCCCCCGCAGCGCCGCCGGCGGCCCTCGCGCGGCGCGGCGGACGCCGCGGAGGCCGCGCGCGCCGCCGGGGACGCCGACGCGAGCGGCCTGGTCTCCCCGTGGGCCGACGACTTCGCGGCCGGGGCCGCGGACGACGACCTCGGGGCGGACCTGGGCGTGCGCCACGTCTCCGGCAAGAAGGTCCGGCGCGCCGCGCGGGAGGCGCGCCGGGGGCTGCCCGCTGCGGACGAGGACCCCCCGACGTAGCGTGGTCGGCGCCGGGGGGCTCCCGCCCCGCACCGCTCGAGCACCGGACGCCGCGCTGGCGGCCGACCCGGGCGGTCACCGGCGCAGGCACCGAGGAGGGTGACGTGGGCGAGGACAGCACCGCAGACCAGCGGCGCGGCAGCGGCGGCGACCTGGAGCTGAGGCTGCGCGAGACCGCAGCCTCGCTGCGCGCCGAGCACGAACGGGTGATCGCGCTGCGCCGCCAGCTGGACGCGTCCGGCTCGCAGAACGACAAGCTGGTCAAGACCCTCACCGAGGCGCGCGAGCGGATCGTCGCGCTGCGCAGCGAGGTCTCCAGCCTCGGCCAGCCGCCCAACGGCTACGCGACGTTCCTCACCGCCCACGAGGACGGCACGGCCGACGTCGTCCAGGCCGGGCGCAAGCTGCGCGTGGGCGTCTCCCCCGACGTCGCGCTGGAGGAGCTCGGCACGGGCCAGGAGGTGCTGCTCAACGAGACGCTCTCCGTGGTGGCGCCCGGTGGCTTCGAGCGCGTCGGCGAGATCGTGGTGCTCAAGGAGCTCCTCGACGGTCATCGCGCGCTGGTCACCACCCAGGGCGACGACGAGCGGGTGGTGCGCCTCGCGGCGCCGCTGCGCGTGGAGCGCCCGCGCGTGGGGGACGCGCTGACCCTCGACACCCGTTCCGCGGTGGTCTTCGAGAAGATCCCCCGCGCCGAGGTCGAGGAGCTGCTGCTCGAGGAGGTCCCGGACATCACCTACGCCGACATCGGCGGGCTCACCGTGCAGATCGAGGCCATCCGCGACGCCGTGGAGCTGCCGTTCGCCCACCCCGACCTCTACCGCGAGCACGGGTTGAAGGCGCCCAAGGGCATCCTGCTGTACGGCCCTCCCGGCTGCGGCAAGACGCTCATCGCCAAGGCCGTGGCGCGCTCGTTGGCCACCGCCTCCGCCGAGCGCGCCGGCTTGTCCGAGGTCCGCAGCTACTTCCTCAACATCAAGGGCCCCGAGCTGCTCAACAAGTACGTGGGGGAGACGGAGCGTCACATCCGCCTCATCTTCGCCCGCGCCCGGGAGAAGGCGTCCGAGGGCACCCCGGTGGTGGTGTTCTTCGACGAGATGGAGTCGCTGTTCCGCACGCGCGGATCCGGGGTCTCCTCCGACGTCGAGACCACCATCGTGCCGCAGCTGCTCGCCGAGATCGACGGCGTGGAGCGCCTCGACAACGTCATCGTCATCGGGGCGTCGAACCGCGAGGACATGATCGACCCCGCCATCCTGCGCCCGGGCCGTCTCGACGTGAAGATCAAGATCGAGCGTCCCGACGCCGAGAGCGCCCGTGACATCTTCACGCGCTACCTCACGCCCGACGTCCCGCTGCACGCCGACGACCTGGCGCAGCACGGCGGCTCGCCGAGCGCCACCGTCGAGGCGATGATCGAGCGCACGGTCGAGCGCATGTACGCCGAGACCGAGGAGAACCAGTTCCTCGAGGTCACCTACGCCAACGGCGACAAGGAGACGCTGTACTTCCGCGACTTCAACTCCGGGGCGATGATCCAGAACATCGTGGACCGGGCGAAGAAGTCGGCCATCAAGGACCTCCTGACCCTGGGGGCGCGCGGCATCCGGATCGACCACCTCATGAGCGCCATCGTCGCGGAGTTCAAGGAGAACGAGGACCAGCCCAACACCACCAACCCCGACGACTGGGCGCGGATCTCCGGCAAGAAGGGCGAGCGGATCACCTACATCCGCACCATCATCCAGGGCAAGGACGGCACCGACCACGGCAAGGCCATCGACACCGTCGACGGCACGGGGCAGTACCTGTAGCGGCTGGGTCGGCCGACCCCCGGTTCAGCAGGTGCTCAGCGGGCCCGTCGGGAGACCACCGCGCGCGCCAGCGCGCGCCAGCCCACCAGGAGCGCGCCCAGGACGAGCGTGGTCACGACCACGAAGCTCGCCGGCGCGCCCTGCCCGGCCACGACGCGCAGCAGCACGCCCCCGACCACGGCGCTGACCCACACCACCGCTCCGGTGCGCAGGGCCAGGGGTCGGGCCCAGACCCCCGACAGCACCCACCCGAGCGCTGCGGCCAGCAGGAACGGCCACGTCGTCGCGGACAGCCCGGCGAAGGTGAGGCCCTCGGCGTGGGAGGCGCGGCCCACGGCCGCGAACGCGACGACGCTCGCGGCGTCGACGACGAGGGCGAGACCCACCGCCGCGGGGCTGCGGGTCGGGCCGACGGAGACCGGCCCCGGTGACGTGGGTGCGCTCATGCCTCCACGGTAGGAGGCCCGTCGACGATCACGGCCCCGGCCCGGCTCCTGCCCGGGGCCGAGCGTCGCCGGCGGCCGGCGCGCGCCTACCGTGCCTGTCATGAGCGTGCGCAGGATCATGGGCCTGGAGACCGAGTTCGGCGTCCTCGCCCCCACCGCCCCCGAGACGTCCCCGGTGCTGCTCTCCAGCCAGGTCGTGAACAGCTACGCCCGGACCCGTGGCGGGGCCGGCGCCGGGCGCGCCCGCTGGGACTACGAGGACGAGGCCCCCCTGCGCGACGCCCGCGGCTTCGAGATGAGCCGCTCGCGGGCCCACCCCTCGCAGCTGACCGACGAGGTGCCAGCGCCCTCCTCCGGGGACGCGACGCTGGAGGACCCCAGCTCGGCGAACCTCGTGCTCACCAACGGTGCGCGCCTCTACGTCGACCCCGCCCACCCGGAGTACTCCTCACCGGAGGTCACCTCACCGCTGGACGCCGTGCGCTGGGACGCCGCCGGGGAGCAGGTGGGGCGTGACGCCCTCTCCGCCCTCAACGCGACGCCGGGCCTGGAGCCGGTGCGGCTGTACAAGAACAACACCGACGGCAAGGGCGCGGCGTACGGCACGCACGAGAACTACCTCATGCCCCGCTCCACGCCGTTCCCCGCCATCGTCGCGGGGCTGCTGCCGTTCTTCGCCTCCCGTCAGGTCCACTCCGGGTCCGGACGCGTCGGCATCGGGGCGGCGGGGCGCACCAGCGGCTACCAGCTCAGCCAGCGCGCCGACTACGTCGAGGCCGAGGTGGGCCTGGAGACCACGCTGAAGCGACCGATCATCAACACGCGCGACGAGCCGCACGCCGCCTCGGACCGGTACCGGCGCCTCCACGTGATCATCGGCGACGCGAACCTGTGCCAGGTGGCCACCTACCTCAAGGTCGGCACGACCGCCCTGGTGCTGCGCCTCATCGAGGACGGCGCTGCGCCCGACCTGGCCCTGAGCGACCCCGTCGGCGCCGTGCACGCCATCAGCCACGACGTGTCGCTGCGCACCCGTGTCCGGCTCGCCGACGGGCGCCGCCTGAGCGGGGTGGAGATCCAGCGCGAGTACCACGAGGCCGCCGCCGAGCACGTGGAGCGCCGCGACGGCACCGACGCCGACGCCCAGACCCTCGACGTGCTGGAGCGGTGGGGCCGCGTCCTGGACGCCCTGGAGACCGACCCCATGAGCCTGGCCGGCCAGCTGGACTGGGTCGCGAAGCTGCGGCTGCTGCAGGGTTACCGCGACCGTGACGCGCTGGCGTGGGACTCCCCGCGCCTGGCGCTGGTGGACCTGCAGTACTCCGAGCTCGACCCCCGCCGCGGTCTGCACCAGCGCTTGGCGGCCCGCGGCGACGTCGAGCAGCTCGTCGACCCCGCTGACGTGCGCTCTGCGGTGACCGACCCCCCCGAGGACACCCGCGCGTACTTCCGCGGGCAGTGCCTGGCCCGCTACGGCGACCAGGTGGCGGCCGCCAGCTGGGACTCGGTGATCTTCGACGTCCCCGGTCAGGGAGCCCTGCAGCGCGTGCCCATGCTGGAGCCGGGCCGGGGGACGCGCGAGCACACCGGACCGCTGTTCGAGCGCAGCCCGGACGCCGCGTCGCTGCTCGCCGCGCTGGGCTCCCGGGCGTGAGGGCGCGCCGGCGCCCGTGACCCGCCCGGGCGGTGGCGCCGGGGCGGGGTGCGCCGACGGCGCGTCGCGGGCCCTCACCTACCATCGGTGGAGCCGGATCGAGCCGACCGAGGAGGCCAGGTGGCGAGCCAGGAGCAGCAGCGTCCGACGCGGCGCGAGCGTGAGGACCACGACGACGTCGAGCCCGGGGCCGCGCCCGCGAGCGCCGCGACGACGACGAGCACCGAGGACGGCGTGGACGACCTCCTCGACGAGATCGACGACGTGCTGGAGTCCAACGCGGAGCAGTTCGTGCGCCAGTACACCCAGAAGGGCGGCCAGTGACGGCCGAGCGCCCCCTGGCCCTGACCGGAGGTCTCCCGCAGGCGTTCGCCGCCACCGGCTCGGCCTCGTTCACCGAGTTCCTCGCCGCCCACGGCGACCGGCCCGCACCGCTGGCCTCGGGACAGGACCTCGGCGCACCGCACGCGACGACCATCGTCGCCCTGACCACCGAGGGCGGCGTGGTCATGGCCGGGGACCGGCGGGCCACGGCGGGCTCGATGATCGCCCACCGGGCCATGGAGAAGGTCTTCGCCGCCGACGCCACGACCGCCGTCGGCATCGCGGGCACCGCGGGGCTGGCCATGGAGCTCGTGCGCCTGTACCAGGTGGAGCTGGAGCACTACGAGAAGATCGAGGGAGCCCCCCTGTCCCTGGAGGGCAAGGCCAACCGCCTGGCCGCGATGGTGCGCGGCAACCTCGGCGCCGCCCTGCAGGGCCTCGCGGCGGTCCCCCTCCTCGCCGGCTACGACGAGCGGTCCGGGCAGGGACGCATCTACAGCTACGACGTCACCGGGGGCCGCTACCGCGAGGACGGCTACCACGCGATCGGCTCCGGGTCGGTCTTCGCCCGCGGATCGCTGAAGAAGCGCTGGCGTGCCGCCCTCGGTGACGCCGAGGCGGTCGAGGTCGCCGTCGAGGCCCTCGTCGACGCCGCCGACGACGACTCCGCGACGGGCGGGCCCGACACCCTGCGGCGCCTGTGGCCGGTCGTCGCCGTCGTCGACGCCGGGGGGTACCGGCGCGTGGGCGACGACGACCTGGCCGCCGCCACCGCCGCGGTCACCCGGCGTCGGCGCGCCGCCCTCGACGCCGACGACGCCGCCGCGGCCGCCCGCGCGCCGCGAGGGGAGGAGCGAGCGTGAGCCAACCGTTCTACGTCTCGCCCGAGCAGCTCACCAAGGACAAGGCCGACTACGCCCGCAAGGGCATCGCCCGCGGACGCTCCGTGGTCGTCGTCGCCTACGACGACGGCATCGCCTTCGTCGCGGAGAACCCGTCACGGGCGCTGCACAAGATCTCCGAGATCTACGACCGCATCGGTTTCGCCGCCGTGGGCCGCTACCACGAGTTCGAGAACCTCCGGGTCGCCGGCGTGCGCTGGGCGGACCTGCGGGGGTACTCCTACGACCGCTCCGACGTCACCGTCCGCGGGCTCGCCAACGCCTACGCCCAGACCCTCGGCACCGTCTTCTCCACCGAGGCCAAGCCCTGGGAGGTCGAGATCGTCGTCGCCGAGGTGGGGGAGACCTCCGCCGGCGACCAGGTCTACCGGCTCACCTACGACGGCACCGTGGCCGACGAGCACGGCGTGGTGGTGATGGGCGGCCAGGCCGACCAGGTCGCGTCCGCGCTGCGCGAGCAGTGGCGTGAAGGGCTCGACCTGCCCGGCGCGATCGCCCTCGCCCTCGTCGGCCTGGCACCGGACCCCGCCGGTGGCCCCGCGCGCACCCTGCCCGCGAGCTCCCTCGAGGTCGCCGTGCTCGAGCGCGCCCGCCCCCGCCGCGCCTTCCGCCGGATCACCGGCCCCGCCCTGGACGCCCTCGTGCCGGCGCCGAGCGCGTGAACGAGCGCCCCGAGGTCACCGGCCGCCGCATCATGGGCCTGGAGACGGAGTTCGGCGTGACCTGTGCCGCGGACGGCCAACGACGCCTCTCCACGGACGAGGTCGCCCGCTACCTGTTCCGCAAGGTCGTCGCCTGGGGGCGCTCGTCGAACGTCTTCCTCGCCAACGGGGCGCGGCTCTACCTCGACGTCGGCTCCCACCCGGAGTACGCGACCGGTGAGTGCGACGACGTGCGCCAGCTCATCACCCACGACCGCGCCGGCGAGCGCATCCTCGAGGGGCTCGCCGTCGACGCCGAGACGCGCCTGGAGGACGAGGGCATCGGCGGGACCGTCTACCTGTTCAAGAACAACACCGACTCCGCGGGCAACTCCTACGGCTGCCACGAGAACTACCTCGTCCCGCGCCTCGGCGACTTCACCCGCCTGTCCGAGGCCCTCATCCCCTTCCTCGTCACCCGCCAGCTCCTCGTCGGCGCCGGCAAGGTGCTCCAGACCTCCCGCGGCGCGGTCTACTGCCTCTCCCAGCGCGCCGACCACATCTGGGAGGGCGTCTCCTCGGCCACCACGCGCTCGCGGCCGATCATCAACACGCGCGACGAGCCCCACGCCGACGCCGAACGGTTCCGGCGCCTGCACGTCATCGTCGGGGACTCCAACATGTCCGAGACGACGACGATGCTCAAGGTCGGCGCCGTGGACCTGCTGCTGCGCATGCTCGAGGCAGGGATCTCCTTCGGTGACGTGGCGCTGGAGAACCCCATCCGGGCCATCCGCGAGATCAGCCACGACGCCACCGGGCGCCGCACCGTCAGCCTCGCCGACGGGCGGGAGGTCTCGGCGCTGGAGCTGCAGGGGCACTACCTCGAGCGGGCGAAGACCTTCGCCCAGGTCGAGGGGCTGCTGGACGCCGCCCACGAGCCGGGGGGCGTCGCTGGGCAGCCGTCCACCACCGCGCGGGTGCTCGACCTGTGGGAGCGCGGCCTCGTCGCCATCGCCTCGGGGGACCTGTCGCCGGTGGAGCGCGAGCTGGACTGGGTGATCAAGCGGCGCCTGATCGACCGGTACAGCGAGCGGCACGACCTCTCGCTGGCCGACCCCCGCGTCGCGCGGATGGACCTGGCGTACCACGACATCTCCCGCACCCGCGGGCTCTACAACCTCCTCGCCGCCCGCGGCATGGTCGAGCGGGTCACGCGCGACGTGGAGATCCTCGAGGCCACCGCGGTCCCGCCGCAGACCACCCGCGCCAAGCTGCGCGGGGACTTCGTGCGGCGCGCCCAGGAGGCGCGCCGGGACTTCACCGTGGACTGGGTGCACCTGAAGCTCAACGACCAGTCGCAGCGCACGGTGCTGTGCAAGGACCCCTTCGCCTCCGTCGACGACCGCGTCGAGCGGCTCATCGCCAGCATGTGAGGAGCCACCGGGGCGTCCTCGGATCGCCGTGCGCTCCTGCCGTCGTCCTCGAGCGGGCTGGGTCGACCGCGGTGACCGCGCCGGCCCGCCGGCCTACTGTGGTGGGGACGACGTCTCCTGGACCGACCCCGACGACCCCGACCGACGAGGTGCTGTGCCCTTCCGCTCCGCCCCCGCGACGCTGCTCGCGGCGGCCACCGCCGTGGTGCTGCTGCTGTCCGCCTGCTCCGCGGAGACCGCGACGCCGCGCTCCACCTCGATCGACGACGTCACCGTGAGCACGACGGAGACGTCGGCCTCGGCCTCCCCCTCGGCAGCGTCGTCGTCGCCGGCCCCGCCGCCGACGATCGCGGTCCCGGAGAACTTCTCCGTCGCGGAGAACGCCGTGCGCGTCGTCCGGGCGAGCCAGGGCGAGGTGGTCGACGACGGTGACGTCATCGGCATGCAGTACGTGATGATCAACGGCCGGACCGCCGAGCAGGTCGCCGCCTCCGACTGGGAGGCCGAGCCCACGTCCCTCGTCGTCGACGGCTCGGTGCTGCCGGGGCTGCGCAGCGGGCTGGTGGGGCAGCGGGTGGGCTCCGAGGTGCTCATCGCCATCGCCCCCCGCGACGACGAGGCGGCCACGGGCTCCCTGGTCGGGGACGCGGTGGAGCCGGGTGACTCGCTGCTGTTCCTCGTGAGCATCGTCAGCGCGGTGCCGCCGCGCGCGGAGGGCACGCCGCTGCGCCCGCGGCCCGGGCTGCCGACCGTCACGCTGGACCGGGAGACGGGGGAGCCGGACATCGACCCCACCGAGGGTCTGGAGCGCCCGGTCGAGCTGGTCTTCGAGCCGCTCATCCGGGGCAACGGACCGCTGGTCGAGCGCGGCGACACCATCTGGGTCCACTACACCGGCGTGACCTGGGCCGGTGACGAGTTCGACACCTCGTGGCGCGTGAGCCCGGGGAGCGAGGAGCCGGGCGCCCCGGTGCCGTTCGTCATCGGCGAGGGCCAGGTCATCGAGGCGTGGGACGCCGCGCTCGTGGACCAGCCGGTCGGCAGCCAGGTCCTCATCATCGCCCCGCCTGAGGACGGATACGGTGAGGACGGCAACCCGGAGGCCGGCATCTCGGGCGACGACACGCTGATCTTCGTCGTCGACATCCTCGCCGCCACCTGAGGCCGCCGGGCCGGCGCCGCGGCGTGCCGACCACGTCGACGACGACCCACCTCGCCAGACCCCGCCCCACCCGAGACCGTCCCCGATCCCACCGAGACCACCCCGAGGAGCACCCGTGGCCGAGCTGACCCGTCCCGACGTCGACCCCCACCTGGGCGAGGCGCCCACCGAGCTGGAGATCACCGACCTCGTCGTCGGCGACGGCGCCGAGGCGGTGGCCGGCTCCACGGTCAGCGCCCACTACGTGGGCGTGGCGCACTCCACCGGCGAGGAGTTCGACGCCTCCTGGAACCGCGGAGCGCCCCTGGACTTCCCCGTCGGCGCCGGCCGCGTCATCGCCGGCTGGGACCAGGGCCTGCTGGGCATGCGCGTCGGCGGTCGCCGCCGCCTGGTGATCCCCCCGGACATGGCCTACGGCTCGCGCGGCGCGCCCGGCGCCATCGGCCCCGACGAGACGCTCGTCTTCGTCGTCGACCTCGTCGCGGTGCGCTGACCCCCGCCCGCGGCTGGCGGCACCCGTGAGCCCCCCACCCGGCCGGGGTGCGCCGGCCGCCACGTCGGCGCCCGCCACCGCGACCCGGCGCACCGAGCGGCTGCTGAACCTGCTCATCGCCCTGCTGTCCACCCGCAGCCGGCTGACCAAGGAGCAGCTGCGCTCCGCGGTGCCCCAGTACGCCGAGAGCACCACCGACGAGGCGTTCGACCGCATGTTCGAGCGCGACAAGGAGGAGCTCCGCGAGCTCGGCGTGCCGCTCCTGGCCGCGCCGATGTCCGCGTGGTTCGACGACGAGCTGGGTTACGCGGTGGACCGCGAGGCCTACGCCCTGCCCGCCGTGGAGCTCACCCCCGCCGAGCTGGGGGTCCTCGGGCTGGCCTCCCGGGTGTGGCAGCAGGCCTCCCTGGCCGGCCCGGCGGCGCGGGCCCTCGCGAAGCTCACCGCGCTCGGGGTGGAGCCCGACGAGGACTCCCTCGTGGGCATCGAGCCCCGGGTGCGCACCAGCGAGCCCGCCTTCGACCCCCTCTACGCCGCGGCCCGCGACCGCGCCGCGGTGACCTTCGCCTACCGAGCCCGCGGCGCCGCCACCACGACCCGCCACGTCGAGCCGTGGCAGGTGCGCTCCTGGCGGGGCCACTGGTACCTCATCGGCCACGACCGCGACCGCGAGGACGTGAGGGTCTTCCGCCTCTCCCGCGTGCAGGGCGCCGTCACCCGCACCGGTCGCGCCGGGGAGTTCACCGCCCCCGACGACGTCGACGCCGTCGAGCTCCTCACCCGCTACGCCCCCGCCGGACCGCCCCGCGAAGCGGTCCTGGAGCTGCGCGCAGGGGTGGCCGCGACCCTGCGGGCCCGCGCCGGCGCCGACCCGGTGCAGCGCGAGGTCCGCCTGACCTTCACCGACGTCGAAGAGCTGGCCGGTCAGGTGGCTGCCGCCGGCGCCGACGCGCGGGTCCTCGACCCGCCCGACCTCGCCGAGGCCGTGGAGCGCCGCCTGGACGCGGTCCTCGCCGCGCACGAGGGGCCTGCGGACCCGCTCCCCACCGCTGCGACGCGATCGGGCCGGGCCAGGGCGCCCGTCCCCGGGGCAGCCGCGCAGCGACCGGCGACGTCCTCCGCCGCGCAGCGGCTCTCCCGCCTCCTGGCGATGGTGCCGTGGCTGCTCGCCCACCAGGGCGTCGAGCTGGAGCGGGCCGCCGAGCACTTCGCCATCACCGCCGACCAGCTCGTCGCCGACCTCGAGCTGCTCTTCGTCTGCGGCACCCCCGGCCACCTGCCCGACGACCTCATCGAGGCCGAGTGGAGCGAGGGGCGGGTCTTCCTCGGCAACGCCGACGCCATCGCGCGCCCCCTGCGCCTGACCCTCGACGAGGCGCTCGCGCTGCTCGCGGGGCTGCGCACCCTCGCGGACCTCCCCACGTCACCGGTGCGGCCCGGTCCGCCGCTCGATCCCGACGCCGGTGCCGACGCCGAGGGCGGGGCGCACGGGCCCGACGCCGACGCGCTGGCCTCGGCCACCGCCAAGCTCACCGAGGCGGCCGGGGAGTCCGTGGCCAGCGCCCGCGCGCTCCGCGTGGACCTGGCCCCGCGCCCGGCGCCCGGTGGCCTGGCCGCGTCGTCGCCCGGGGCGAGCACCCCCACCGTGCTGGCCCGCTCGCGCGAGGCCCTCGCCGCCCACCGGCGCATCCACCTCCGGTACCTCGTGCCCGCCCGCGACGAGGTCACCGAGCGCGACGTGGACCCCATGAGGCTCCTCGCGCTCGACGGCCACTGGTACCTCGAGGGCTGGTGCCACCGCGCCGAGGGCGTGCGCCTGTTCCGCCTGGACCGGGTGCTCGACGCGCAGGTGCTCGACGCCGACGGCACCCCGCCGCCCGCCGCGGTCGCCCGCGACGTCGGGGAGCGGCTGTTCACCCCCTCCCCGGACGACCCCGTGGTGACCCTCGAGCTCGCCCCCGAGGCGGCGTGGCTCATCGAGCAGTACCCCTCCGCCACCGCGACCGAGCTGCCCGACGGGCGGACGTCGCTGGCGCTGCCCACCGCCGACCCGCGCTGGGTGCCCCGCCTCGTCCTCTCCCTCGGGGGAGCGGCCACCGTCACCGCCCCGGAGGACCTGCGCGACCTCGTCGCCGCCACCGCGCGCGCCGCCCTCGCCGCTCCTCGCCCGCCGGTCTGAGCGCTCCCTCGCACCCGCCCGGGTGAGCCGGGTCGACCTCGACGGTCAAGTTCGCGGCGCCACCGGTCGAGACAGGTGCAGGAGCCCCCGAGAGGCGGGGGCACGGCTGGACCAGAGGTGAGCGGCAGTGACGACGATCAAGGCATCGTGCCCGGCGTGCGGTGACGTGACGCTGACCCCGCAGGACGTGCGCCTGGTCGTGTGCACCGTCCCCGCGTGGTCCTTCTACGCCTTCGAGTGCACCGAGTGCGTCACCGAGGTCCGCAAGAGCGCCACCGAGGACGTCATCCGTCTGCTGCGCTCCGGGGGGATCGTGCCCCAGACCTGGGAGGTCCCGGCCGAGGCGCTCGAGGAGCGCCGTGGGTCGAGCATCGCCTGGGACGACGTCCTGGACTTCACCCTCGCGCTGGCCGACGACGACGTCGACCTCGTGGCGGAGGCCGTCCGCTCCGTCGTCGGGCACGGCTGATCGTCCTGCCGGGGCGGCGTACGCTGAGCCCCGTGGCCAGCGCAGACGTCATCCCCTGGTGGGGGTGGGTCGTCATCTGGGGAGCCCTCGGGCTGCTCCTGGTCGGCGTCCTCGTCGCGTTCGCGGTCTCGCTGGTGCGCTCGGGTCTTGCCGTGGTGCGCGAGGTGGGCGCCGCGGGGGAGCGCTTCGGTGAGCTCTCCGCGCAGGTCGAGCGCCTCCCTCCCCACCCACCGGCCGCCCCCGCGGTCCTGGAGGACCCCGCCGTGCTGCGCCGTGAGCGGCTCGAGCGGGCACGACGGGCCCGCAAGGTCCGGGCGGCCACGACCGCGGTGCGCCGGGCCCAGCGGGCCGCCACGCCGATCCGCCGCAGCGTCACCGCCCGCCCTGCCCGGGCCGGCGCCTACGATGGTCGTCCCTGAGGCCTGGAGGTCCCGATGAAGAATTTGTTCGACAACCCGCTGCTGATCCTCGTCCTCGTGCTGCTCATCGTCGTCATCTTCGGGGCGAAGAAGCTCCCGGACGCGGCGCGCAGCCTGGGCCGCTCGATGCGCATCTTCAAGTCCGAAGTCAAGGAGATGAAGGAGGACGGCAAGGACACCAGCGCTGAGGGAACGCCGGCCGCGCCGCTCGAGGGCCGTGTCGTCGACGGCGACCGCACCAGCAGCACGGGCTCCGGCTCGCGCGCGAGCTCGTACGACGCTCGCCCGACCGACGGCCAGCGCAGCGGCGCCTGAGCCCCGGAGGACGCGCACCGAGCGCCATGACCACCGACACCGCCGTGCCCACGGGCACCGACGTCCCGGAGCCCGAGCAGCCGCAGCCCGCGGCACCAGCCCGCCGCGACGACGAGCTGGCCGTCGTGCACGGTGACGAGCACGAGCCGGCGCACCTCCACGAGCCCGTGAGCGACGGCCCCGTCCCGTCCGGGGCAGCGCCGCGACCCACGAGCCTGAGCGGCGGCGTCGTCGCCAGCACCCTCCCGCGCGCCAGCAGCCTCGGGGCGCCGACCCGTCACCGTCCCGCCTCCGTCACGGGCCCTCCGTCGCCGGTCGGCGCTGCCCCCGCGCCCGCAGCAGGGGACGGCGCCACCGCGGAACGTGACCACGGCCCTAGCGACCCCGACGCCGACCGCGACCTCGACGAGCCGGCGGCCCTGCGTGAACCGGCGCCGCTGCGCGAGCCGCGGACGGTCACGGCGCCCCCGAGCGCTCGCGGCCGTCAGCTGGAGACCGCCGGCTCCGGTGGCGAGGCGCCCCCGCCGGGAGGCAGCGCGTCCACCCGCGGTGGGCGCCCCAGGAAGGACCCCGAGGGCCGCATGGCCCTGCGCGAGCACCTCGTCGAGCTTCGCAAGCGCGTGGTGCGCGCCGGCATCGCGATCCTCCTCGGGGCCGTCGTGGGCTGGTTCCTCTACCTGCCGCTCATCGGCTACATGACGGAGCCGCTGAAGGCGCTCGCCGAGAACACCAACCGCGACGTGCAGATCAACTTCCAGAACGTCGCTTCGTCGTTCGACCTGCAGGTCAAGGGCGCGATCTGGATCGGCGTCATCGTCTCCTCACCGCTGTGGATCTACCAGCTGTGGGCCTTCATCACCCCCGGGCTCACGAAGAAGGAACGCCGCTACGCCGTCGGGTTCGTCGCCGCTGCCGTCCCCCTCTTCCTCGGCGGCGTCCTGCTCGCGAGCCTCTTCATCCCGCGTGCGGTGACGTTCTTCACGTCGTTCACCCCCGAGAGCGGCTCGAACATCATCGACGCCCCCACCTACATCGGGTTCGTCATGCGCACCGTGCTCACCTTCGGGCTGGCGTTCCTGCTGCCCGTGGTCCTCGTCGCGCTGAACTTCGCCGGGCTCCTCGCCGGGGCCAGCATCCTCAAGGCGTGGCGGTGGGTCCTCGTCGCCGCGCTGACCTTCTCGGCGATCGCGACGCCCACGCCCGACGTCATCGCGATGTTCGTCCTGGCCACGCCGATCATCACGCTGTTCGCCGTCGCCATCGTCATCGCGCTGCTCCACGACCGCCGCAAGGCGAAGAAGGCGGCCAAGGCCGAGGCCAACCCCGACGTCCCCGACGACGAGGCCGCCCCGCTGTGAGCCTCGCGGGCCCGGTGCTGGTGCTCGGGGCCCCCGCCGCCGGATCCCGCAGCCGCGGCGTCGCCGACGCCGTGGAGGCCGCCGTGCGCGCCACGGGGGCGAGCGTGGTCCGTGTGAGCGGGTCCACCGCCGACGAGGTCGTCGCCGACGCCCGGTCGCTGGCCACCGCCCAGGGGCCCGTGCGCCCCAGCGCGCTCGTGGCCGTCGGCGGGGACGGCACCGTGCAGCTGGCGGCCACCGCGCTGGCGCGCACCGGTGTGCCCCTGCACGTGGTGCCCGCCGGCAGCGGCAACGACGCGGCCCGCGCCCTGGGCGTGCGCGCCCGGAACCCCGCCGAGGCCGCCGCGCACCTGCACCACCTCCTGACGACGGGGGCACTCGCGCGAGAGATCGACGTCCTGCACGTGGCCGGGGGAGGTCCCGGGGGAGCGGACGCCCCGGCGCGGGACGTCGTCACCGTCGTCGCGGCCGGCTTCGACGCCGCCGTCACCGCCCGCGCCAACGCGTGGGCGCAGCGCCCGGCCGACGGCCAGCGCCCCTCGCTCGGCCACCGCCTGCCGCCGCGGGCCCGCTACACCGCAGCGGTCCTCGCTCTGCTGCCCGCGTGGCGCCCGCGGCGCTACCGCCTCGTCCTCGACGGGGTCGTCCACGACGTCGACGCCGTGCTCGTGGCCGTCGCCAACACCACCTCCTACGGCGGCGGCATGCGCATCGCCCCCCGCGCCCGCCCCGACGACGGGCTCGCCGACGTCGTCGTCGTCGGCGCGCTGAGCCGCCCCGGCCTCCTCGCGCTGCTGCCCGCGGTGTTCCTCGGCTGGCACACCGCCGTCCCCGCCGTGAGGGTCCACCGCGCCGCCCACGTGAGCGTGAGCCTGATCGGCGGCGACGACACCGACGGCGGCAGCGATGCCCACCACGGCCCGGATCCGAGGCGACCGCTCCGCCCGGGGGTCCTCGCCCACGGCGACGGCGAGCCGCTGCACGCCCCGCCGCTCGACGTGCGCGTCCTGCCCGGAGCGCTCCGGCTGCTGACCTGAGCCGCTGACCTACCCTGGTCCCATGCCCTCACCTGCTGAGCGGTTCGCGGCGGCGAAGGCGCGGACCGCCGCGCAGCGCACCGAGCTCCACACCTTCGCGCAGACCCTGGGCTTCGAGCTCGACGACTTCCAGCTGCGCGCCGGGCGGGCGCTGGAGGCCGGGTCCTCCGTCCTCGTCGCCGCCCCCACCGGGGCGGGCAAGACCGTCGTCGGCGAGCTCGCCGTCCACCTCGCGCTCACCGCGGGCCGCAAGGCCTTCTACACCACGCCCATCAAAGCGCTGAGCAACCAGAAGCACGCCGAGCTCTCCGCGCGCTTCGGCGCGGAGAAGGTCGGCCTGCTCACCGGGGACACCTCCGTGAACGGCGACGCCCCCGTCGTCGTCATGACCACCGAGGTGCTCCGCAACATGCTCTACGCGGACTCCCCGGCGCTCGTGGGCCTCGGCCACGTCGTGATGGACGAGGTGCACTACCTCGCCGACCGCGCCCGGGGCGCCGTGTGGGAAGAAGTGATCATCCACCTGCCCTCCGAGGTGCTCATCACCTCGCTGTCGGCCACCGTCTCCAACGCCGAGGAGTTCGGTGCCTGGCTCGCCACCGTGCGGGGGACCACCGAGGTGGTCGTCTCCGAGCACCGGCCCGTGCCCCTGTGGCAGCACGTCATGGTCGGCACGCGCATGGTCGACCTCTTCGTCGACGAGTCCACCGCGCAGGACGAGTCCCACGCCAGCGGCGGCGCCGTCCTCGCCGCGCGCGGCACCGCGCCCGCCGCCACCTCACCGGGGCGCCGCGGTGACGACGGACGCGAGGACGACCGGGGGCGGGGGCCCCGCGACCGCGGCGGACGGGGCCGGGGGCCCTCCCGTCGCGGCTCCGGGCGCGGTGACGGTGGTGAGGGCTCGCCGGCGAGCGAGCTCGGCGTGAATCCCGAGCTCGTCGCCATCTCCCGCGCCGACGCCCGCCACGACAAGCTCGCCCGCACCCCCCGCGGCGGCGGTCGCGGCGGACGAGGGCGCCCTGCCCCCGGGCGCAACCCCCGCCACGGCGGTGGTGCGCGCGCCGGCGGGACCCCCACCGCCTCGCGCGCGGAGGTCCTCGAGCGCCTCGCCGGAGCCGACCTCCTGCCGGTCATCACCTTCGTGTTCTCCCGAGCCGGGTGTGCCGCGGCCGTGCGCCAGTGCGTCTCCTGGGGCGTGCGCCTGACCACGGAGAGCGAGCGCGCCACCATCCGGGCTCTCGTCGAGGCCCGCTCGACCGAGATCCCCGACGCCGACCTCGAGGTCCTCGGCTACTACGAGTGGCTCGAGGGGCTCACCCGAGGCATCGCCGCCCACCACGCCGGCATGCTCCCCGCCTTCAAGGAGGTCGTCGAGGAGCTGTTCTCCCTCGGCCTCGTCAAGGCCGTCTTCGCCACCGAGACCCTCGCGCTGGGCATCAACATGCCAGCACGCTCCGTCGTCCTCGAGAAGCTCGAGAAGTTCTACGGCGAGAACCACGTCGACATCACACCGGGGGAGTACACCCAGCTCACCGGGCGCGCCGGTCGCCGCGGCATCGACGTCGAGGGCCACGCCGTCGTCCTGTGGCAGGGCGGCCTCGACGCCGAGGCCGTCGCCGGCCTGGCCTCCACCCGCACCTACCCGCTGCGCTCGAGCTTCCGGCCGACCTACAACATGGCCGTCAACCTCGTCGCCCAGGTGGGACGGGCCCGCGCCCGCGAGGTCCTCGAGACCTCCTTCGCCCAGTTCCAGGCCGACCGCGGCGTCGTCGGCCTCGCCCGCCAGCTCAAGGGGCAGCAGGAGGCGCTCGCCGGGTACGCCGAGTCGATGCGGTGCCACCTGGGGGACTTCGCCGAGTACGCCGCGATCCGTCGGCGCATCTCGGACCTGGAGAAGGACACCTCCCGGGCCGCCGCCCGCGCCCGTCGCTCCGCCGCGGTCACCGCCATGGAGGCACTCGTGGTCGGTGACGTCATCGAGGTCCCCGGCGGCAAGCGCCCCACCCGAGCCCTCGTGCTCGACCCGGGGCTCACCGCGGGGCTGGAGGGTCCGCGGCCGACGGTGCTCACCGCGGACCGGGTCGTGAAGCGCCTCACCGTCGTCGACCTGCCTCGCCCCGTCACCCCGCTGGCGCGGGTGGCGGTGCCCCGGGGGTTCGACCGGCGCGACACCGCGGCCCGCCGCGACCTCGCCGCGGCGATGACCTCGGCGCCGACCACGGCGTCGGGCTCGACGTCGGGGGAGGGAAGCCCGACGTCCGCCGGGCGCGGGACGCCACCGGGTCGGCGAGGTGGCCGCAGCGCCGACGAGTCCACCTCGCCGGCGCTCGACGAGGTCGCGCGGCTGCGACGCCGGATGCGCCAGCACCCCTGCCACTCCTGCCCCCAGCGCGAGGACCACGCCCGCTGGGCCGAGCGGTGGTCGGCCCTCGAGGTCGGGGCCCGTGAGACCTCCGCGCGCATCGAGGGCCGCACCGGCACCATCGCGCGGACCTTCGACCGGGTCTGCGACCTGCTCGTGGGCCTGGGGTACCTCGAGGTGGAGGAGCCGGGCAGCCCCGCGGAGAGCGACGCGGAGGCCTCACCCGCGGCGCCGCCGACCCGCGGGTCCGCCCTGCGGGTGACCGGCGCCGGCCAGCGGCTGCGGCGCGTCTACGCCGAGAAGGACCTCCTCGTCGCCCAGTGCCTGCGCCGTGGGCTGTGGGACGACCTCGACCCGGCAGGGCTGGCCACGGTGCTCTCGACCATCGTCTACGAGGCCCGCCGCGAGGAGGGGCCGCTGGCCACCCGCTCGCCGGGCGGGCGAGCCGTCGGCGAGGCGCTGGAGGCGACGAGCGCCACGTGGGCCGAGCTGGGGGAGCTCGAGCGCGTGCACCACCTGCCGTCGACCCACGAGCCCGACCCCGGACTCACGTGGCCGATCCACCGGTGGTGCCGGGGGCAGAGCCTCGACGCGGTGCTCGAGGCCGGCCCGACCGACCTGGCCGCCGGGGACTTCGTGCGGTGGTGCCGCCAGCTCCTCGACCTTCTCGACCAGGTGGTGGTGGTCTCCTCCGCCGGTGGGGACGTCGAGCTGGCGCGCACCGCCCGCGCGGCGGCGGCGCTGGTGGACCGCGGCGTCGTCGCGTACTCCGCCGGGACGGCGCGCGCTGCCGGGTAGCCGGGAGGCCCCGGGTAGCCGGGAGGCGCCGAGCCGCAGGGGGCTGCCGGTCAAGATCTGTGCGCGACGGTCGCGAGGGGGGACTGACGCCCAGTTGATAACAGAAGCAGGCATCGCCAAGACCCGCCGCTGCCCGCGGGGGAGCGGCACAGGGTGCGCGGAACACATCGTCTCGCCGGTGAACCGTTCACCTGGTTGACGGTTCTCGACGGCTATCGTCGCCGCCATGACGGAGCAGCACGGACCCAGCGACCGTCAGGTCGTCGCCCTGCTCGAGCAGCTCGGCGGGCACGCCACCGCCGGCCTCGCCGAGCGGCTCGCCCCGATCGGTCTGTCGCCCTCGCAGGCGGGCCTGCTGAGCGCGGTCGCCGCGCACCCCGGCTCCTCGCAGCGCCTCCTCGCCGAGCGCTCCGGCACGACGCCGAGCCGCGTCGTCGTGCTCGTCGACGAGCTCGCCGAGCGCGGGCTCCTCGAGCGCCGCCGTGACGCGCGGGACCGACGCCTGCACGCCGTCCACCTCACCCGAGCTGGCTCCGAGGTGCTGCGGGCGATGGGCGCTGCCGCCCGGGACCACGGCGGCGCGCTGCTCTCCCCGCTCAGCGCCGTCGAGCGGGCGGCCCTCGCGCGCCTCCTCGGCCAGCTCGCCGATCACCACGGCATCGCCCGGAACGGTCGGCCACGGTGAGGAGTCGCACCCGACCGGGCTGCCGTGGTGCCCGAGCGGGGACTCCGAGCGCCCGACACGCCGAGAGCTGCCGGACGAGGTCCCCGCGCGACGGGCCAGCGATGTGTGCCGGCGGAGTTCGTGGTAATAACAGAAGCCAGCGCCCTCACTACCCTCTCGCGTCCCCCCGCACAGACCAACCATGGACAGACCAACCCCCCGCCGCACCTCACCCGTCAGGCGGCGGTGCGAGTCAGCCTGTCGCAGCTGCGGCAGCCCGCAACCGCCGCAGCGGCGACGCCAGACCCCACCGGACCTCGAGCCGCTCCACGGCTCCGGCGTCGGCGCCGTCCAGCAGGTGACCCACGCCGGGGGCCACCGGCAGCGGCGGCACGTCCGCGTCACGCAGCAGGGCGACCACCCGCTCCGCCACCGTCACGTACCCCGCCGACTCGACCAGCCGGCGTCGCTGACCAGGCGTGAGGTCGCTGCTCGGGTCATCAGCAGCGGCCCTCAACCCCTCCAGGTCCCCGAATCGCCCCAGCAGGCTCGCGGCCGTCTTCTCCCCGATGCCGGGGACACCGGGCAGCCCGTCGCTCGGGTCCCCGCGCAGGACGGACATCGCCCGGTACCCGGCGCCGCTCGTCACGCCGTAGCGCTCGCGCAGCACGAGCTCGTCGACGATCTCGGCGTCCTTCACCCCGCGCGTGAGGGACACCACACGGACGCCGCCCGCGTCGTCGACCAGCTGCAGGAGGTCGCGATCGCCGGAGACCACGTCCACCGGGAGACCCTGCGAGGACAGCCGGGTGGCGAGGGTGCCCGCGACGTCGTCCGCCTCGCACCCCGGCGCCCCCACCCGCGGGATGCCGAGGGCAGCCAGCAGCTCGCAGATCACCGCCACCTGCGACCCGAGAGCCTCCGGGGCGTCCTCGGCGCCGTCCGCGCGCGCCCGGTGCGCCTTGTAGGAGGCCAGCAGCCCCACCCGCCACGCCGGACGCCAGTCGTCGTCCCAGCACGCCACCACCTGCGCCGGCGCGAGACGGCGCACCAGCACGGCCAGCATGTCCACGAACCCTCGGACCGCTCCCACCGGCGAGCCGTCCGGTGCCCGCACCGACGACGGCATCGCGTGGAACGCCCGGTAGTAGAGCGTCGCGGTGTCCAGCAGCACCACCGGCGCGCGGTCGAGCCGAGGTGCCTCGGGAGCGGGGGCGACCGCTGGTGCGTCCACCCCCGCAGTCTGACCGATCGCTCACCGTCAATCTGATAACAGAAGCAAGCATGCTTTCACCACCCACCACCGCCACTGCCCACCCCTACGACCAAACCCTCCCAGCAACGACCGTCACACTGATCGGGTGACAACGCCTTCTCGCCGCCGCGTGCTCTACCGCGGGGGGAGCGTCTACACCCCCGCGGACCCCTTCGCGACGGCGCTGCTCGTCGAGGACGGCGTCGTGGCCTGGGTGGGTTCCGACGACGCCGCCGCCTCGATGGCCACCCTCTCGTCCGGCGGGGGTGACGGCGCCACCGTCGTCGACCTCGACGGCGCGCTCGTCACCCCCGCGTTCGTCGACGCGCACGCGCACGTCACCGAGACGGGGCTCGCGCTCGACGGCCTGGACCTGCGCGACGTCGCCTCGGCCGCGCAGCTCCTGGACGTCGTGGCGCAGGAGCACCGACGACGCGGGCACGCCCAGGGTCCTTGGACGATCCTGGGGCACGGGTGGGACGACACCTCGTGGCCGGACGCGCTGCCGACCCGGGGCCAGCTCGAGCGGGCCGCCCCGGGCGCCGAGGTCTACCTCTCGCGCGTCGACGTGCACTCCGCCCTGGTGTCCTCGAGCCTCGCGGTCCGCGCCGGCACCGACGCGGACCCTGACGGAGGCGCCCGCGTCGTGCTGGAGGACCACCACGCCGCCCGGGACGCCACGCGGCGGCTCACGCCCGCCCAGCGCACCCGGGCGCACACCGCGGCGCTGCGCGCGGCGGCTGCCGCTGGCATCGGGTGCGTCCACGAGAACGCCGCACCGTCGGTCGGCTCGGGCGAGGACCTGCGGGCGATGCTGGACCTCGTGGCTGCCGGCACGGCCGCCGTGAGCGGCGCCGAGGCCCTGCCCACGGTGCTGGCCCTGTGGGGGGAGGCGGTCCGCGACGCCGACGAGGCTCGCGCCGTGGTGGACGGGCTGGGCCTGGGAGCGGCGCACGAGGCGGCGTTCATCGGGCTGGCGGGGGACCTCGTGGTCGACGGGTCGCTGGGCTCGCGGACGGCCGCGCTGCTCGCGCCGTACGCCGACGGGTCGCCCTCGCCGGCGCCCTTCCTCGACGCCGAGGCGATCGCCGCGCACCTCGTGGCGTGCACCCGGGCCGGCTTCACGGGCGGCTTCCACGTCATCGGGGACGGCGCGGTCGCCGAGCTCGTCGCCGGCCTGGGGCTGGCGGCGGACGCGCTGGGGCCCCTCGCGATCTCCGGAGCGCGTCACCGCGTCGAGCACGCCGAGATGCTGAGCGCCGCGGACGTCGGCGTCCTCGCGGGCCTCGGCGTCACGGTGTCCTCCCAGCCGGCGTGCGACGCCGCCTGGGGCGGGCCCCGCGGCATGTACGCCGAGCGCGTGGGCCGCCAGCGGGCCGCGACGATGAACGACCTCGCCGCCCTGGTCGCCGCGGGGGTCCCGCTCGCCCTGGGGTCGGACTCGCCCGTCACCCCCTTCGCCCCCTGGGAGGCGGTGCGCGCCGCGGCGTTCCCGCACGAGCCGGCCCACGCGACCACCGCCCGGGCCGCCTTCCTCGCGCACACCCGCGGTGGGTGGCGCGCCGCCGGGCGTGACGGGGTCGGTGCGCTGGTGCCGGGCGCTGCGGCGACGTTCGCGGTGTGGGAGCCGAGCGACCTGCTGGTCCAGACCCCGGACGCCCGCGTCGCGGGGTGGAGCACCGACGTGCGCTCGGGGACGCCCGGCCTGCCGGACCTCACGCCCGGGGTGGCGGCCCCGAGCTGCCTGCGCACGGTCGTCGACGGACGGGTGGTCCATGACCGCCTCTGACACCGCGCCCACCACCGCTGCGCAGCGCTCCAGCGCCCCCGTGGGCGGTGACGGTCCGGTGGTTCCGCGGCGCGGGCGGGGTCTCCGGCGCGACCGTCGGCCTCGTCCTGCGGGCACGCTGGCCCTGCTCCCGGCGCTCTTGCTCGCCGCCGGCGGCGGGCTGCTGACGTACCTCGCCTACCCCGGCCACGACCTGTGGCCCCTCGCCCCGGTGGGGGTCGCGGCGCTCGTGCTGGCGGTGCGAGGGCAGAGCCTGCCGCGCGCCGCGCTGCTCGGGTTCGTCTTCGGCACCGGGCTGGTCACGCCGCTGCTGTCGTGGACGGGGGTGTACCTCGGCCCCATCGCGTGGCTGCCGCTGAGCGCCGCGGAGTCCTGCTACTCCCTCCTCGCCGGCCTCGGCATCGCCGCGGTCCACCGGTGGGCGCGCCCGGGCCCGGGCTGCGCCGCGCTGCGCGAGCTCGGCGTCGCCGGGACGTGGGTGGCCGCGGAGGCGCTGCAGAGCCGCTGGCCGTTCGGCGGCTTCGGGTGGACCCGGCTCGTCTTCTCCCAGGCGGACGCGCCGACGGCCCACCTGGCCGCGCTGGGAGGCGCGCCGCTGGTCTCCTTCGCCGTCGCCGCCGCCGGTGCCCTGCTCGCCGAGAGCGTCCTCTCGGCCGGGGCCGCGGGGCCGGCGGTGCGGCAGGCGGCCGGTGCGGTGGGCGCCGGCGTCGGCGCCGTGGCCGTCGTCGCGGCGGGTCTGCTCGTGCCCACCCCGGTGGGCGCGCAGGGAGGCACCCTGGACGTCGCCGCGGTCCAGGGGAACGTCCCGCGCGCCGGCCTGGACTTCAACGCTCAGCGGCGCGCGGTGCTCGACAACCACGCCGCCGGGTCCGCCCTCCTGGCCGACGAGATCGCCACCGGGCAGCGCCCCCGCCCGGACCTGGTGGTGTGGCCGGAGAACGCCTCCGACATCGACCCCTTCCGGTCGGAGAACGCCGACGCGGCCCGGAGGATCGACGCGGCGGCCCGCGAGGTGGGGGTGCCGCTGCTGCTCGGCACGCTGGTCCACCGCGACGACGGACTGATCGACAACACGTCGCTGCTGTGGGAGCCCGGGGTGGGCCCGACAGACAGCTACGTGAAGCGCCACCCGGTGCCGTTCGCGGAGTACATCCCCTTCCGCTCGTTCTTCCGGCTCATCACCGACGCGGTGGACCTGGTCGGCACCGACTTCGCCGCGGGCACGGAGCCCGGGGTGATGCCGGTCGCCGGCACCCGCGTCGGGGCGCTCATCTGCTTCGAGGTGGTCGAGGACGGCCTGGTCGCCGACGTCGTCGACGGGACCGCTGACGAGGACGGGGCTGCGCTGCTCGTGGTCCAGACCAACAACGCGACGTTCGGGTACACCGACGAGTCCGTCCAGCAGCTGGCGATGAGCCGCATCCGCGCCGTGGAGACCGGGCGGGCCGTCGTCCACGTCTCCACGGTGGGGGTCTCGGCGATGGTGGCGCCCGACGGCACGGCCACCCAGCGCACCGAGCTCTTCACCCCGGCCGTGCTCCAGGAGCGCCTGCCGCTGCGGACCTCGGCCACGGTGGCCACCTGGCTGCGCCAGCACCACGTGCCGGTCGAGGGGGTGCTGGCCGGCGGCGGCCTGCTCCTCGCGGGAGCGGGCCTGGTGGCCGGGGCTCGCGCGAGGCGGCTGGCCCGGGCACAACGCGGGCCGGCCACACCGAAGGCGTGACCGGCCCGGTCGGAGCAAAGAGGTGGGGGGACCTCCTCGCTCGACACCCGACGGATGGCGGGGGGGCCGCTCCGTCGGGGGCGAGCGCGCGCTAGGCGCTGCGTCGCTGGTGCAGGGTACCGCTCCGCAGCTTGGTCAGCCGCTCCTCGAGGAGGACCTCGAGATCGGCGACGGAGCGCCGCTCCAGCAGCATGTCCCAGTGGGTGCGCGGGGGCTTGACGTACTTGGCCTCGGGGGCCTCACCGTCGACCAGCAGGGCGGACTCACCGCAACGGCACTCCCACACCGGCGGCACGTCGGCCTCGGTGGAGAAGGGGAGCTGGGTGATGTGTCCCCGCGGGCAGCGGTACTCCGAGACACGGCGGGCGGCGAACTCGACGCCCTCCTCGCTCTCCATGCTGGAACCACCCAGTCGGGTGCCCCTGAGGCTGCGGTCGCTCATCGGTCTCTCCTCGTCCTCGGTCCGTGGTGCATCGGCGCGTCCGGCTCGTGCCTTGAGCGCAGCGGGGGCCTCAGCGCCGCGCCGGCCCGGTGGCCGGCACGGGCGTGCTGCACCCGTGGTGGTTCGTCGTCGTGGCCGCGAGGGATCGGTCTGCCGGGTCAGCGGCGGGCCGCGGGCAGGCACCTCGCCTGCCACGCTCGGGCGGTGGCGGACGGGCCTCGCGGCCTGACCACCTGTGGTGACAACGGTGCTGCTCCCCGAGGTGTTCCGCGATCGCGCTGAGGTGAGCGTCACCCTCGGGAGCACCGCCGTCACGACGGTGGGCGCCGGCGCCTCGGGTGGCCCGGCGGCGGGTCAGACGAGCGCGGGCTGGTCGTTGCCGGCGGCCTCGATGCCCGCTCTGACCTTGACCAGCGCGAGGAGGACCCCACCGAGCACGAAGAAGGCGATCAGGGAGGCGAGGGCAGGGCGGTAGGAGCCGGTGAGCTGGAAGACGAGACCGAAGACGAGGGTGCCGAGCCAGCTGGTCCCGCGGTCGGCGGCCTGGTACAGACCGAAGTAGGCGGCCTCCTGCCCGCGCGGCACGAGGTGGCTGTAGAGCGAGCGGGAGATGGCCTGGGTCCCGCCGAGGACCACACCGATGCCGACGGCGAGGACGAGGAAGAGCCCGTACCGCCCGGCCGGCAGGGCCAGGGCGGAGACGACGACGGCCAGCCAGACCCCCAGGGAGACGAGGATGGCGCGCCAGGAGCCGATGGCCGCGGCGAGCCGCCCGAAGGTGAGCGCGCCGGCGACGGCGACGATCTGGACGAGGAGGATGGCGACGACGAGCTGGCCGGGCTCGAAGCCGAGCTCGTCCTGGCCGTAGATGCTGGCGGTGGCGATGACCGTCTGGACGCCGTCGTTGAACAGCACGAACGCGCCGAGGAACAGCAGGGTCTGGGGGTAGGCGCGGGCGTGGCGCAGCGTGGTGACCACGCCGGTGAGGGACTCGCGGACCGCTGCGGTCACCGGCGTGCGCGTCGGCGGTGGAGGCGTGTCGAGGCTGCGCAGCCCCAGGACGGGGACGAGGGTGAACAGCCCCCACCAGAGCCCGGCGGAGAGCAGGCACACGCGCACGGCGGCGCTGTCGCTGAGGCCGAGCGTCTCGGCGCCGTTGAGGACCACGAGATTGAGGGCCAGGAGCAACCCCCCGCCGCCGTAGCCGAGCGCCCACCCGCGGGAGGAGACGCGGTCGCGCTCGTCGGGGGTGGCGACGGCGACGAGCAGGGAGTTGTAGACGGCCAGGGAGGCGCCGAGGCACACCGCGGCGACGGTCTCGAGGATCGCGCCGAGCTGCCAGGCGCCGCCGGTGACGAGGACCATGGCGGCGGCGGCGGTGGCCCCGACGGCGGCGAAGCCCCCGAGGAGGCGCCGGGGGCTGGGGGATCGGTCGGCCAGGACGCCGACGGCGGGCACGAGCAGCGCGGAGAGGATCGTGGAGAAGGTCACGACGTACAGCGGCAGCGATCCGGGAGCGACCGGCACCCCCAGCACCGACAGCGTCGCGGTGCACACCCCGTCGACGAGCCCGGGGTCGTCAGGGCCGCCGGGGCAGGCTGCGGTGCGGGCGACGGCGGCGAGGTAGGGGGTGAACAGGACCGTGGCCGTGGTGGTGACGTAGGCGCTGTTGGCCCAGTCGTAGACGTACCAGGCCCGCTGCTGGCGCGCGCGGACCGCGGGGTCCGCGGCGGGGCCGCCGGCTCCGGGGCCGGCGGGGCCCCGGGGCCCACCGGGAGTGCTCTCGCTCACGGGCGCGCCGCCGTCCCCTGGGGCCATGGCTCGCCGCGGGCGCGGAGCACGTCCGCGAGGGTGAGCGGGGCGTCGGTGACGAGGCCGTCCACGCCGGCGTCGAGCAGCTCGCGCATCTGCGCGGGGTCGTCGACGGTCCAGGCGTGGACGGCTACCGCGGCGCGGTGGGCGGCGTCGAGGAGGGCGGCGTCGATGACGCGGACGTCGGTCAGCGCCAGCTGAAGGCGGGTCCCGGGTGCGCCGAGCACCTCGACCAGCCGCTCCGGCAGGGCCGCGGTGGCGGTGGGCGGCAGCTGTAGGGCGTCGAGGCCGGTGGCGCGGCGCACGGCGGCGAGCAGGGCGCCGCGCACGCGTCGGGGCAGCGGGGCCCGGGCGATCCCGACGCAGAGCGCGGCCAGCGGCGCGGACGCCGAGGTGCGCACGCGGGTGACGTCGCGCAGGGCGAGCAGGCGCCGCACCGCCGCGGAGCGGGTGCGTTCGGAGAAGCTCGTCACGCGCCAGCGGCGCACGAGCTCGGGGCGGCGGGCCGCGAGCGCCACGAGGCCGGGCACGGCGGCGGGGGCCTTGACGTCGATGTTGAGCTCGACGTCGGGCGCCGCGTCGCACGCGCGCTCGAGGGTGGTGACGTCGTAGCCGGCGCCGGCGGCCACCGCGGTGAGGTCGGCCAGGGTGTGCTCGGCGACGACGGCGCGGCCGGGGTCCAGGCCGGTGACGCGGGCGAGGTCGGCGTCGTGGGCGAGGACGACCTCGCCGTCGGCGGTGGCGCGCACGTCGGTCTCGACCCAGCGGTAGCCGAGCGCGGCGGCGGCGGTGACGGCAGCGGCGGTGTTCTCCCCGGGCGCGGCCCCGTCGACCCCGTCGACCCCGCGGGTGGTGGTCACGTGGACGCCGCGGTGGGCGTAGGCGCTGGCCGCCGTGGGCGCTGGGGGGGCGGTTCGCCGGGTCACCGGTGCAGCATGGCAGCCGCGCCGAGTCCACCCTGCTGCACCGTGGCGCGGGTCCTACCATTCGTCGGTGAACGCCTCGTCCCTCGACCAGCCGTCGTGACCTCGGCCAGCGCCGACCTCGATCTCACCCCCCCGCTCCCGGGATCCTCGGACGGACCGGGAGCCCCGGGAGGTGTCGCGGACGGTGATCGGGTCCCGCCCTCGCAGGGCCGGGTCTCGATGCTGGTGCCCGACTTCCCCTTCTCCTACGACCGCTGGCTCGCCCACCCCGCCGGCCTGGGATCGGTGCCCGAGGCTGCTCTGGGCACCGAGGTGGCCGTGGTCGGCGCCGGCATGTCCGGGGTGGTGGTGGCGTACGAGCTGATGCGCCTGGGTCTGCGCCCGGTGGTGTATGAGGCCAACCAGGTGGGGGGTCGCCTGAGGTCGGTGTCGATGGGCGAGGGGCCGGGGACCGTCGCGGACCTGGGGGGCATGCGCTTCCCCGTCTCCGCCCAGGCGTTCGGCCACTACCGCTCGATGCTGGGGGTGGGCACCGCGCCGTTCCCGAACCCGCTGTCGCCGGCGACGGCGTCGACGGTCATCGACGTCGGGGGCGAGGTGCACTACGCGACGTGCCTGGCTGACCTCCCGCCGGTCTACGCCGAGGTGGCGCAGGCGTGGTCCGACGCGCTCGGCGAGGTGGGCCTCCCGGCGTTGCAGCGGGCCATCGCCGAGCGTGACGTCGCGACGATCAAGAAGATCTGGGACCCGCTGGTGCGCCGCTACGACGAGATGAGCTTCTACGGGTTCATCGCCGCGTCGAAGGCGTTCGCGTCGCTGCCCTTCGCCCACCGCGAGCTCTTCGGGCAGGTGGGCTTCGGCACCGGTGGGTGGGACACCGACTTCCCGCACACCATCCTGGAGATCCTGCGGGTGGTGGCGACCGACGCGGACAGCGAGCACCAGCGCCTGCTCGGGGGTGCCCAGCAGGTGCCGGTGGGCCTGTGGCACCGCCGGCTGGGGGAGGGGGAGGGACGGCACTGGCCGGCGGGCACGTCGTTGGCCTCCCTGCACCGGGGGGCTCCGCTGCCGGGTGTCACGGCGCTGCGCCGGGCACCGGGCGGCGACGAGGTGCTCGTGAGGGACCTGTGGGGCACCGAGCGCGCCGCGAGCGCCGCCGTGGTCACCTGCCAGTGCTGGTTGCTGAGCGCGACGATCGACACCGAGGAGTCCCTCTTCGACGTCGAGACGTGGATGGCGATGGACCGCTCCCACTACGCGCAGTCCTCGAAGACGTTCGTCGTGGTCGACCGTCCGTTCTGGCACGACACGGACCCGGTGACGGGTCGGCGGCTGTTCTCCACGACGCTGACGGACCGGATGACGCGGGCGACGTACCTGCTGGAGGACGTCGACGCGCAGGGCAACCCGCGCCTGGACGCGCCCGCGCTGATCTGCTTGAGCTACACGTGGAACGACGACGCGCTGAAGTGGACGTCGCTGGACACCGCCGCGCGGGTGCGCCGGATGCTGGCGTCCCTCGCGCAGACCTACCCGGGCGTGGACGTCGCCAGCCACGTCGTCGGGGAGCCGGTGACGGTCTCGTGGGAGTCCGACCCGAGCTTCATGGGGGCCTTCCGGGGGGCGCTGCCGGGGCACTACCGCTACCAGCGGCGGCTGTTCGCCCACTTCCTGCAGGATGACGCGCCGCCGGAGCAGCGCGGGGTCTTCCTCGCCGGCGACGACATCTCCTTCACCCCGGGGTGGGTCGAGGGCGCGGTGACCACGGGTCTGAACGCGGTGTGGGGGGTGGTTCGTCACCTCGGCGGGACGAGCGCTGCGGACAACCCGGGCCCGGGTGACGTCTTCGCCGACCTGGCCCCGGTCGACCTCGACGCTCCGCGATGAGCGAGCCGGCCCCCGTGCCGCCCTCGACACCGGACCTGCCTCAGGGGTCGCCTCAGGGGTCGGCGCCCCCGCGGGGCCTGGGCGTCTACCGCGACGTCCTCACCGTGCCCGGAGCCGCGGTGTTCGTCCCCGCGGGCCTGCTGGCGCGCCTGCCGATCTCGATGCTGGGTATCGGCATCGTGCTGCTCGTCGAGACGACCTACGGCTCCTACGGGCAGGCGGGGTTGATCGCGGCGGCGTATGCGCTGGTCTCCGCGCTGTGCTCGCCGCTGCTGGGCCGGGCGGTGGACCGCTACGGCCAGGCACGGGTGATGCGACCGGCGATCGCGGTGCACGTGCTCGCCATCGTGACGCTGGTGGTGCTCGCCAGCGCGGCGGCGCCCCTGGCCCTCGTGGCGGTGGCCGCGGTGGTGATGGGGGCGACCGTGGGCTCGGTGGGGGCGCTGGTGCGGGCGCGGTGGGCCCACGTGCTCGGGGGCCGGCGGCTGTCGACGGCGTTCTCCCTGGAGTCCGTGCTCGACGAGGTGGTCTTCGCCACCGGGCCGGTCATCGTCACGGTGCTCGCCACCGCGGTGTGGCCGCCGGCCGGCCTGCTCGTCGCGGCGGTCGCGGTGGCCGCCGGGGGAGGGGTGCTGCTCGCCCAGCGCTCCACCGAGCCCCCACCGACCCGGGCGCGCCCGGCGCGGGGGACCGCGGTGCTCACCTCCCCGGGCATGCCCCTGGTCGTGGTGGTCTTCGTCGCTGCGGGCGCGGTCTTCGGGTCCGTGGAGGTCGTGACCGTCGCCTACACGGACCAGCGCGGCGCCGGGTGGTCGGCCGGCGTGGTCCTCGCCCTCTACGCCGTCGGATCGCTGCTCGCAGGCCTGGCCTACGGGATCGTCGACTGGCGTGCCGGCGCGGGGCGCCGGTTCGCGGTCGGAGCCATGGGCTTCGCCGCCGGGGTGGGGCTGCTGGCGCTGGTGCGCTCGTTCGACGCGCTGGACTCGGTGCCGGTGGTCGCCGGGCTCCTCTTCGTCGCGGGCTTCGCGATCTCCCCGATGCTCATCGCCGGCACCGCGCTGGTGGGCGAGCTCGTCGCCCCCTCACGCCTCACGGAGGGGTTGACGTGGGTCTCCACGTCCCTGGGCCTGGGGGTCGCCGCAGGGGCGGCCCTGGCCGGCCCGTGGGTCGACCAGGCGGGTGGCCGTTCCGCGCTGGCCCTGCCGGCGCTGTGCGGAGCGGTGGCCGTGGTGATGGTCGGGCTCGGGTGGCGCAGCATCGTGCGCGAGCGCGCGCACCCCTGACGACGCACCCGTCGTCGTGCCCCGGGCGGTGGGGGGCACCACCCGGGGCATCGCCCGACGCATCTGCGTCGTCACCCACCGCCACATCCGAGCGTCTTCTCAGCGTCGTTGCAGAACTGACGCAGAAAAGTGTGTCCTCGACCCACCATGACGCGCTGATGATCGCTACCGTGCCCCCACACCGCGGCGACGTCGCGGTCGGGTCTCACCCTGCCCACAGCAGCACCCGCATCGCAGACACCGCCCGGGAGGGCTCATGACATACGACATCGTCGTCGGCGTCGACACCTCGGAGGCGAGCCGAAGAGCCGTCGCCTGGGCGTGCGACCTCGCCTCCGTCCCGCGCCCTGACGGGTGGTCCCGCGACCCCGAGGCGCTCACCGCCGACGAGGCAGCGGAGACCTCGCCCGAGGGCGACCCGTTGAGCGAGCAGCGCGTCGAGCGGGACCCCGCAGCGCGCGTCCTGCTGTGCCACGTCATCCCGTGGTCCCCGTTCTCCTTCACCACCAACGAGGAGAACGAGCGCCGGGCCAGCCGCCGCGAGTCCGAGCTGAAGGCGGCCCAGGAGCAGGTCCTCGAACCGCTGGAGAAGCTCGCCGCCGACCGCGGCTCCGCGG
>JARIBR010000343.1 GCA_029258695.1 Quadrisphaera sp. | reverse complement strand
CGCAGGCACCAGTCGACGTCCTCGAAGTACAGGAAGTAGGAGGCGTCCATCTCCCCCACGTCGGCCAGCGCGGAGCGGCGCACGCACATGGCGGCGCCCATCACCCAGTCCGCCGGCATCGGCTCCTGGTCGAGGACGGCGCGCTCGAGGCGGCCGCGGTCGAGGAAGCGCTCCAGCTCGGCGCGCCCCGTCGCGGTGCGCCCCAGCAGGGTGCGTCGGTAGGCGACGGTGGCGGGGCGGTAGTAGCGGAACGCGGTGTGCTGCAGGGACCCGTCGTCGTTGCGGAGCTGGGGCGCCACCATCCCGCAGCTGAGGTCGGCGTCGAGGTGCGCGGCGAGGGCGTCGATGCAGCCGTCGTCCACGCGCACGTCGGCGTTGAGGACCAGCGCGTAGTCGTCGGTGCCGGCCAGCAGGCCGCGGTTGACCAGCGCGCCGAAGCCGACGTTGCGGGGGACCGGCACGTAGGTGACGGGCAGCCGGTGGTCGTCGACGCGGGGGTGCAGGTCCGGCTGAGCCTCGGAGTCCACGACGAAGACCTCGCCGAGACGCTCGGCGCGGGTGTCCGCCAGGGCGTCGAGGCAGCGCAGGAGCGCCTCGGGGGAGCGGTAGTGGGTGATGACGACGCTGACGCGCGGCGCGGGGTGAGCCATGACGCTCCTTGCGGGTGGCGGTATCAGTGCGTAAGGCACCGGTCTCTCTGAGTTACTGCAAGGTAGTCCGGGTCGCGCCGCCGCCGTGGGAGAAACCGGCAATGCGATGACGCTCCGCTAGCGATCAGCCACGCAGAGTTGAGACGTCTAGGTGGCGACGTGCCGTTGGGAGCGCCGTCCCTCCGGGCGACGTCGGCGAGGAACTGCCCCAGGTCATCGAGCGTCCCCGTGGCGTGCAGGGCAGAGCCCGGGTCACCGGCCCCGTCGACGAAGACGCGGCGTCGCCGCCCGGCGGCGAGGAGGGCCGCCCCGGAGAGGCTCGGCCGCAGCCCGACCCACGACCGCGCCAACCGCCACCCCGGCGTCGCGCCCCCCGCTGACCGCATCGGTGGGAAGAACCCCTCGACAGCGCGCTGGAGCCCAGCGCCCCAGCGGCCCCCGTCCCCTCGGCGCAGCACGGCGGCGGCGGCCAGCGCCCCGGTCGTGTCGACGGCGCCCGCGCCCAACGCTCCGGCGGTGCGCACGAGCATCCCGGCGACCGCCCGCTGGGAGCTCCAGCGGCGGGCAGCACCGACCACCGCGCGCCACCCGCCGGGGTCCGTGGGGGCGCAGGCCGCGACGTCCACCAGCCACCCGAGCCGGTCCCCGCCGGACGCGGCGGCGTGGACGCACAGGTGCACGAGGGTGTCGGCGTCACCGAGCGTGGGGACGGTCACCCCGCCGACGTCCATCTCACCCGAGCGCTCGAACAGCCCCGCGGTGGTGGTGCCCACCCCGCGCGAGCGCACCCGCGTCGAGGTCAGCGACCAGTGCAGGTCGACGACGGTCCCCGACGGCGCGACGACGTGCACCTCGGAGGGCACCACGCGTGCCAGGAGCGTGTGGTTCCGGTCCGCCAGGTGCCAGCCCGCACCGGTGACGGCGGTGAGCGCGGCGCCGAGGTCCTCGGGGGCGACGAGCAGGTCGAGGTCTCCCCACGTCCGGGCATCGGGGCGGGCGTAGCGGGCCGCGACGGCCGGTCCCTTGACCACCATCCACGCGATCCCCGCAGCATCCATCAGGGAGCGCCACGTGAGCAGGTCCGACAGCGCCCGCAGGTGGCGCTCCACGGCGGCGCCGTGCGCGGCCTCGACCTCGGCCGCGGTCTGCGGGTCGAGGTGGGCGCGCGAGGGCCAGAGGTGCCCGAGCACCCGGTGGTGCACGCGCCACGCCGAGGCGTCGACCCCGCGAGCGGCGAGCCGGGCCCGCGCCGACACGGCGTCGGCGAGGCGAACGGCTGCCGACGGCTCCCGCCGCGGGCCACCGACGAGCGGTCCGTCCAGCGCCGCACCGACGAGCGGCCCGTCGAGGGCCGCCAGGCGCAGCAGCGGATCGGTGGGGCGCTCCGAGGTGACCTCGCGGGCGGCCGCGCCCTCGAGGCCGACGCAGCCCCCGAGCCGGGGGCTGAACAGCGTCACGGCGCCGTCCAGCCCGATCCACGTCGCCGGTCCGGTCCTCATGCGCCGACCTGCTGGTACCCCGCGGCCTGCAGCGTGAACAGCTCCGCGTACAGCCCGCCGGCGGCCATGAGGCTCGCGTGGTCCCCGACCTCGACGACGCGGCCGGCGCGCAGCACGGCGATCCGGTCGGCGCTGCGCACCGACGCGAGCCGGTGGGTGATGAGCACGACGGTGCGCCCGGCGAGCAGCGTGCGCACGTGCCCGAACAGCTCCGCCTCGGCCCGGGGGTCCAGCGCTGCGCTGGGCTCGTCGAGCAGCAGGACCGGGGCATCGCGGTACAGGGCCCGCGCCACGGCGATGCGCTGCCACTGGCCGCCGGAGAGGTCCGCGCCGCCCTCGGCGAAGCGCGAGAGCTGGGTGTCCACGCCGCGGGGCAACCCGGCGACCTCGGCGGTCAGCCCCACCTGGGCGAGCGCGCGGGCCACGGCCGTCGCACGCTCCTCGGCGCCCCGCACGGCATCGACGCGGCCGAGCGCCACGTTGTCGCTCGCGGACGTCTCCCACCGGACGAAGTCCTGGAAGGCGACGGCCACCTGCTCGCGCACGCTGGCGCGCTCCAGGCGGCGCAGGTCGGTCCCGTCCCACGTCACCGCGCCGGCGGTGGGTTCGACGAGCCCGGCGAGCAGCTTCGCCAGGGTGGACTTGCCGCTGCCGTTCTCGCCGACCAGGGCGAGCACCTCGCCGCGGCGCACCTCGAGGTCCACGCCGCTCACCGCGTCGCGCGCGGCCCCCTCGTAGCGGTAGCCGACGCCGCGGGCGGCCAAGGCATGACGCAGGGGCCCGGCGTCGCGCAGCGGACCCGCCACCCGCAGGTCGACGACGTCGTCGCCCGGCGCGGGCGCCTCGCCGCCGGCGCCGTAGCGACGCCGGAACAGCGTGAGGTCCCCCAGGAACAGCGCGGCCTCGTGGACCTTCCCCGCGCTGGAGGACGTCGCCGCCACCCGCCCGGACAAGAACCGCACGGCGAGCAGGGCTGCCGCGGCCGTCCCCAGGCTGATCGCCCCGCCGGCGACCAGCAGCACCACGCCCACCATCGCGGCGGCCACCACGAGCCCCGTGGCCGCCGCAGCCACCACCCCCACGCGCTGCTGGCGGCCCGCGTGCGTGCGCAGCCGGGCCAGCGCCTGCGCGTCGGCCCCGAGCAGGGTGGTCATCAGGTGGTCGACGAGCCCGTAGGCGCGCACCTCCCCGGCCTGCTCGCGCCCGGTGAGGACCTGCTGGAGGTAGAGGCGGCGCCGCAGGTGCGTCACCTCCGCCGTGGAGAAGGCGTGCTCCGCGCGGGAGGTGCGGCGCGAGGCCCACACCACCGGCAGCGCGGCCAGCAGCAGCACCGGGGTGATCCACGGCGCGATCACCAGCACGGACGCAGCCATCGCCGCGATGGCCACCACGCCGACCAGCGTCGTCACGAGCGCCTGGGTGATCGCCATGGACCGCCCCGCCGCGGCGCCGCGCACCCGCTGGACCAGGTCGTAGAACGCCGGCGACTCGTACGTGGCCAGGGGGACGCGGCCCGCGATGGCGACGACGTCCTGGGTGGTCCGCTGGGTGACGTGCTCGCCGAGCACCCGTCCGGCCGGCCCGGCGAACGCGGCGAGCACCCCGGAGAGCAGCACCAGCGCGGCCATGAGCCCCACGCCGGCCAGCACCTTCGCCGAGACGTCGAGCCCGGCCACCGACACCCGTGCGCCGCCCGGGTCGGCCAGGGCGTCGATCACGGTGCGTGCGGCGAAGATCTGCCCGACGGTCGCCAGCACGCCGACCACCTGCACGCCCAGCACCAGGGCCGCCCGCCGCGGGTCGGCGGTGACCACGAGGGTCACCGCCTCGCGGATCACGCGGGCCCGCTCGCGGGCGGAGCCGTCCGTCGCGGTGCGCCGGCTCACCGGGGCGCTCCCGCGAGGCGGGTGGACGACGGCGTGCGACCGGGCCGCCTCGCGCTCCGCAGGTCGACGGCGGCGGCCCGCTCGACGAGGGCGCGCCCGCTGGACCACGGCCATGGAGGGCCCCACGGCAGCACCGCCCGGGCGACGGGCAGGGCGCGCACCAGCGCGCTCAGCCCCTCGAACTCCGCGCGGAGCCACCCGGGGTCCTCGAGGCCCACCAGGCGCGGGTGCCTCGACAGCTCGAGGAGCGCCGCCGCGCCGCCGAGCGGCTCGAACCGCGGGGCCTCGGCCTCCCGGGAGGGCGCCGGGACGAGCACCTCGACGAGGGGGAGGGGCGCGCCGGGCTCAGGCGTGGAGCCGTCGCCGGGACGGCCACCGGGGGTGACGGCGCTGCGTCCGTCGGCAGTGGATCGTGAGCGTGCCCGCCAGCCGTCGGCGCCGTCGCCCGGCAGCGCGAGCCCGGCCGCCGCGGGCCGCAGGCGCGACTCCGTGGTCCCCGGCCAGCACACCCACCCGTCGCCGCCGGGCGCCGGCGCGACCCGGAGCACGTCGTCGGAGACGAGCCGGGCGCCCGCGCGGCACGCGAGGACCCCCGCTGTCGACTTGCCCATGCCCGAGGCGCCGACGAGCGCGACGGCGCGCCCGCCCACCTCGTAGGCGGTGGCGTGCAGCACGTGGTGCCCGCGCGCCATGAGCAGCACGGTGGCGACGTAGCCGTTGACCAGGACCGCGGCCATGCCCGGGTCCGCGGCCGGGTCGAGGTGGAGGTTGACCTCGGTGAGGCCGGAGTCGACCCTGGTCTGGGCGAGCCCGGCGAAGTGCAGCAGCAGCCCGCGGTCGTCGCGGACGAGGGCGAAGCGCAGGTGCCCGCCGGAGACCTGGC
>JARIBR010000280.1 GCA_029258695.1 Quadrisphaera sp. | reverse complement strand
GCTCGGCTCGACCGCGCTCACCGTGTGGTCGATCGCCAAGTGGCCGGTCCTCGCGCTGATCGTCGTGCTCGCCATCGCGATCCTCTACTACTTCACCCCCAACGTGAAGCAGCCGAAGTTCCGCTGGCTGTCGATGGGCTCGTTCGTCGCCATCGTCATCTGGCTCATCGCCTCGCTGGGCTTCTTCTTCTACGTCTCGAACTTCAACAGCTACGACGCCACCTACGGCTCGCTCGCCGGCGTCATCATCGCCCTGCTGTGGTTGTGGATCACCAACAACGCCCTGCTCTTCGGCGCGGAGATCGACGCCGAGGTCGAGCGGGGCCGCGAGCTGCAGGCCGGGCTCGCCGCGGAGGAGGCCATCCAGCTGCCCCCGCGGGACACCCGGCAGGCCGACAAGGCCGCGATCAAGGAGGCCGAGGACGTCGAGAAGGCCCGGGCGCTGCGCCTGAGCGGCGGCCGGACCCGGTCCATCGACGAAGCGCGCGAGCACACCGGCGCGGACGGCGCGAGCGGGAAGCGCGACACCGACGGCGGGAGCGACGGCGCTCGCCGCTCCCGCTGAGGGCCGTCTCCTCGAGGGTGGCCTCCGGGGTCAGCGACCCCGGAGGTCGATGACGTCCTCCGCGCCGGGGCGGGTGACCTCGACCACGGCGTAGACGCCGTCCTCCGGCAGGTGCACCGTCACCGCGGACAGCGGCAGCCCCGCCTGCGCGACGAGGTGGACGAGCTCCTCGACGGAGCGGGGGTGGATGGCCGGCCAGCCCACGCCGCGCTGGTTCATGGCCAGCTGCGGGCGGTCGGCGAGCATGTTGGCGACCACGAGCACCCCGCCCGGCTCCAGGAGCCGGTAGGCGTTGCGCAGCAGCCGCACGCAGGCGGACGACGAGAAGTACTCGAAGAGCCCCCGCGCGTCCACGACGGCCGCGCTGGCTTCCCCGAGCTCCTCGACGAGGCCGTCGAGGGCGATGATCGTGCGCACCAGGTCCCGCTGGGAGACGGTCAGGTCGACCCCCTCCACGAGACCCTGCGCCCGTGCCAGGTCGCGGGCGAAGTCCAGCGCCACCGCGTCGAGGTCCACGAGGTGGAGGCGCGGTGGCGTGGTCACGGCGGCCGCGGCGTCGAGGACGGGCACCGCGGCGCCGCACGCCAGGGACACCCAGGTGGGTCGCTCGTCGCCGCGGGGGGCGTCCTCCTCGCGACGGGTGATGATCTCGCGCATCACCGCCGCGCGGGTGCGGATGCCGATGCCGTCCAGGGAGCAGACGAAGGCGTCGAAGGCCATCGCGTCCAGCCGGGCCCCGGAGGGCAGCACCGCGTCGAGGGGGCGCTGCATGGGGAGCAGGGCGCGGGCGGAGGGCACGAGGTCGCGGCGCCACTCGCGCATCCCCGGCGAGGAGTACAGCCAGCGCGACGCCTCGTTGTGCACCTCGAGGCGCCCGTCACGGACCACCGGTGCGCCCAGCTCGGGGCGCTCGCGCAGCAGGCGGTCCCAGCGCTGGCCGTGCTCGAACCACAGGTCCCGGTCGGGGTGCTCGTCGCTGAGGTCGGTGACCTCCACGTGGCGCACCACCACGCCGGACGAGGTGTGGTGCAGCGCTGTGGTGGTCAGCGCGACGTCGGTGGTGGTCCTCGTCGTGGTCGCCATGTCCTCGTCCGTCCCTGCCCTCTCGGGCTGCGTGCCAGGGCGCCGGTCGGTCGCCCTCCCCAGTGTGGGTACGGACCGCAGCACGTCCTGAGTCCGACACGCCGGATCGGCCCGGAGAGACCGGGTTCGTCACGCCGCGGCGGGAGAGGTGACGCTCAGGCGACCTCGTCGCGGGTGCGGCGGTCCTCGACGACGCGCTCGGGGAAGCCGGCGACCGCCCGGCCGAAGAGGTAGCCCTGCCCCTTCTGGCAGCCGTGGGCGTGCAGCCACCGCTGCTGCACCTGCGTCTCGACGCCCTCGGCGATGACGTCGAGGTCGAGGGCGCGCGCGATGCCCAGCACCGCCTCGACCAGGGGGACCCGGGCGTCCGTCGACGTGATGTCGGCGACGAAGGACTGGTCGATCTTCAGGGCGTCGACGCCGAGGCGCCGCAGCCGGTCCATGCTGGAGTAGCCGGTGCCGAAGTCGTCGATCGCCGTGCGCACCCCCATCGCCGCGAGCCGGTGCAGGTTGTTCGCGACGTAGAGCGACTCGATGTCGTACTCGCTCTCGACGAGCTCGACGGTCAGGCGCGAGGGCTCCAGCCCGGAGGCGCGCAGCGCGATCCGCACGTGGTCGGCGTAGAGGGGGTCCTGCAGCTCACGACCGGACGCGTTGACCGACAGGGAGAGGGGCTGGCCGTCCACCAGCGGCCACGTGGCGGCGCGCCGGCACGACTCGTGGAGCACCCAGAACCCCATGGCGACGATCGTGCCGTCGTGCTCCGCCTCGGGGAGGAACTCCCCGGGCGGCAGGAGCCCGCGCTCGGGGTGGTTCCAGCGCACCAGCGCCTCGGCGCCGCTGAGCTGCCCGTCGGCCAGCGTGACGATGGGCTGGAAGTGGACCTCGAACTCGGCGCGGACCAGACCGTCGCGGACCTCCCGCGCACCGGCGCCCGCCCCGTGGTGGTGCTGGACGCGCCCTCGTCCGGCGCGCTTGGAGGCGTAGAGCGCGACGTCGGCCCGCGCCAGGAGGGTCGAGCGCGACTCGCCGGGCTCCCAGGTCGCCAGGCCGATCGAGCAGCTCGTGTCCCCGGGGACGGCTGCCTGCAGCGACTCGGCGCAGGCGATCGCCTCCTCGCGGCCGGTGCCGCGCAGCACGACGAGGAACTCGTCGCCGCCGTAGCGCGCGAGCATCGCGTCGGAGGGCAGCAGCGGGGCGAACGCGCGTGCCAGGTCGACGAGGAGCTTGTCGCCGCCGCTGCGTGACTCGGCGTCGTTGTAGGCCTTGAAGTGGTCGACGTCGACCAGCATCACCACGGGCGCCCGGTCCGGCCCGTTCGCGATCGTCGTGGTCAGCACCCGGTCGGCGCCG
>JARIBR010000272.1 GCA_029258695.1 Quadrisphaera sp. | reverse complement strand
CCAGGCGCGGCGGCATGCCGTGGTGGAGCACCGCGTCCACCTGGGAGACCACGGCCATCGGCACGCCGAGGCTGGTCGCGAGCTCGCTGACCGACGTCGACGTCGCGACGGCCTCCGCGGTGCCGCCAAGGCCGTGCAGCACGTCGTGCAGGGGAAGGCCGGCGGCGAGGCCGGTGCCCAGGCGGTGGTTGCGCGAGAGCGGCGAGGAGCACGTCGCGAACGCGTCACCGGCCCCGGCCAGGCCCGCCACCGTGGCCGCCGAGCCGCCGAGCGCGACGACCAGGCGGGAGGTCTCCACGAGACCGCGGGCGACGACCGACGCCTTGGCGTTGTCCCCCAGACCGAGGCCCTCGGCCATGCCGACGGCCACCGCGAGGAGGTTCTTCACCGCCCCGGAGATCTCGACGCCGAGGACGTCCGCGGTGGTGAACGGGCGGAAGTACCCCGTGGAGCACGCGTGGGCCACCTCGTGGGCCACCACGGCGTCGCGGGCGGCTACGACGGACCCGCAGGGGCGCCGGGCGGCGATCTCCTTGGCGAGGTTCGGCCCGGAGACCACCGCCACCGGCGAGCCCGGCAGCTCCTCCTCGACGATCTGCGAGACCCGCAGGTGGGTGCCGGCCTCCAAGCCCTTGAGCAGGCTCACCACGGGCGCACCCGCGGGGACGGAGCCGGCGTGGGCGGTGAGCACGCCGCGCAGCTTCTGGACGGGGACGGCGAGGACCACCATCGACGCGCCGCGCAGGGCCGCGTCGAGGTCGTCGCTGCCCACCACGGCGTCGGGCAGATCGACCCCGGGCAGGTAGGGGTTGGTGTGGTCCTGCGTGATCTGGGCGGCGACCTCGGGGCGCCGGGCCCACACGACCACCTCGGGTGCGCCGGCGTCGGCGAGCACCTGCGCGAACGTCGTCCCCCAGCTGCCCGCACCCACCACGGCGACGCTCACGCCGACGCCTCGAGGCGTCGCTGCGCGCGCAGGTCCCACCGCGGCGGCGCGCTGGTCCCCCGGAGGTCCTCGAGGATGACCACGAGGGAGTCCACCACCGCGGCCGTGGCCTCGCGGAGCACGGTGGCCGTCAGCGGACGGTCCCGCCACGCGCTGAGGTCCACGGGCTCCCCCACCACCACCTGCACCGTCGCGCGGGGCACCAGCCGCGGCCGGCCCTGGCGCGGCAGCAGCACCTGGACACCCCACTGCACCACGGGGACCACGGGGGCGCCGGTCTCCAGGGCGAGGCGCACCGCCCCGGTCTTGCCCACCATCGGCCACTGCTCCGGGTCCTTGGTGAGCGTGCCGTCGGTGTACATCACCACGCACCCGCCCTCCCGCAGGCGCTCCAGCGCGGCGGCGAAGGCCGTGCGCGCGTCGACCCTGCCGCGATGGACCGGCACCTGACCGGTCGCCCGGAGCACGCGACCCACGACGGGGACGGTGAACAGGGAGTCCTTGGCGAGGAAGGAGGGCGTGCGACCGGCGAGCAGCAGGAAGCGCGCGAGGGTCACGGGGTCCGCCCAGGAGACGTGGTTGGAGGCCACGACCACCCCCCCGCGCCGCGGAAGGTGCTCCAGGCCGCTCCACCGCGAGCGGGTGAGGGCGGCGAAGAACGGCCGGGTGAGCACGATGCACCACGCGAAGACGCGGGCCGGCCCGGGAGCGGCCCCGCGCGGCTGCCAGGTCGGGGCGAAGTCCTCGTCGTCGTTCGCGGCTGCCTCCACGAGGGGGGAGGCTAGCGGCTGCCACCATCGCGGCATGGAAGGCCTCGCCCTCCCGGGCACCCCCTCGGTCGTGGTCCTGCCGGTGAAGGGGGGCGCTGGCGCCAAGAGCCGCCTCGGCGCGGCGGGCGCCGGCGGCCTGGCGCTGTCGATGGCGCTGGACTGCCTCGAGGCGGTGCTGGGCTGCCCGCCGCAGGCGGTCGCCGCCGTGGTGGTGGTCACCGCGGACCCCGCGGTCGGCCAGGGTGCCGCTGCCGTGGCGCTGGGGCTCGGTGCGCGCCGCCGCCTGCGCGTGGTGGCCGACCCGGGCGGCGGCCTGGACGCCGCGGCGTCGGCGGGCCTCGACGCCGCCGGCCTGGACGCCGCCGGAGCGGAGCCGGCGCGCGCGGTGCTGCTGGCCGACCTGCCGGCGCTGCGCCCCGACGACCTCGTGCGCGCGCTGGCCGCGGCGGACGGCCGGCGCGCCGCGGTGGTGCCGGACGCTGCGGGCACCGGCACCGTGCTGCTCACCCTGGCGCCGGGTGCGACGCTGAGGACGGCCTTCGGCGAGGGATCCGCGGCGGCCCACGAGTCGCTCGGCGCCGCGCGCCACGACCTGGATCTGGTGCGTCTGCGCCGCGACGTCGACACGGTGGCCGACCTCGCGCAGGCGCTGACCCTGGGCGTCGGGCCGAGGACCGCCGCGGTGCTGGCAGCGCGAGCGCGGTGAGCGGGACAGCGCGGTGAGCCGCTCACTCCGCCGGTGCAACGCGCCGACCTGCCGCGGACCTCGGCGGCGCGGCCGAGCCCAGGGGGTGCGCCTCAGACGGTCAGGAGCTCCCCGGGCTCCTCGCGCTCGACCTTGGCCCCGAGACCGGCGAGCTTGTCGCCGAAGTGCTCGTAGCCGCGGTCGATGAGCTCGACCCCGTGGACCACGGACGTGCCGCTCGCGGCGAGCGCGGCGATGAGGTGGCTGAAGCCGCCGCGCAGGTCGGGCACCTCGATCTCGGCGGCGCGCAGCGGCGTGGGCCCCGAGATCGCGGCGGAGTGGCGGAAGTCCATGGCCCCGAAGCGGCACGGCGTGGAGCCGAGGCACTCGCGGTAGGTCTGGATCGTCGCGCCCATGCGCCGCAGGGCGTGGGTGAAGCCGAGGCGGTTCTCGTAGACCGTCTCGTGGACGATCGACAGGCCCTCGGCCTGCGTGAGCGCCACGACGATCGGCTGCTGCCAGTCCGTCATGAAACCGGGGTGCACGTCGGTCTCCAGCGCGATGGAGCGCAGCGGCAGGCCCGGGTGGAAGAAGCGGATGCCGTCGTCGTCGATGTCGAAGGCGCCGCCGATCTTCCGGTAGACGTTGAGGAAGGTCATCATGTCCTCCTGCTTGGCGCCGCGGACGTAGACGTCACCGCCCGTCGCCAGCGCCGCAGCGCCCCAGGACGCGGCCTCGATGCGGTCCGGCAGCGCCCGGTGCTCGTACCCGGCGAGCGTCTCGACGCCCTCGATGCGGATGACGCGGTCGGTGTCGACGCTGATGATCGCGCCCATCTTCTGCAGCACCGCGATGAGGTCGAGGATCTCCGGCTCGACGGCCGCGCCGCGCAGCTCGGTGGTGCCCTCGGCGCGCACCGCCGTGAGCAGCACCTGCTCGGTGGTGCCGACGCTGGGGTACGGCAGGTCCAGCTTGGTGCCGCGCAGCCGCCGCGCCGCGGAGATCTCGATGCCGGACGGGAGCTTCTCGACGGTGGCGCCGAACTGGCGGAGCACGTCGAGGTGGTAGTTGATGGGACGGTCGCCGATCCGGCAGCCCCCGAGGTCGGGGATGAACGCCCGCCCGAGGCGGTGGACCAGCGGGCCGCAGAGCAGCACGGGGATGCGCGAGGCGCCGGCGTGGGCGTCGATGTCGGCCACGCGGGCGGTCTCGACGTGGGAGGGGTCCATGCGCAGCTCACCGTCGGTGCCGTTCTCCACGTGCACGCCGTGGAGCTCGAGCAGGCCCCGCACGATCTGGACGTCGGAGATGTCGGGGACGTTGCGCAG
>JARIBR010000257.1 GCA_029258695.1 Quadrisphaera sp. | reverse complement strand
ACCTCGGCTCGCTCGTGGCCGGCTCGCGCTACCGCGGTGACTTCGAGGAGCGCCTCAAGAAGGTGCTCAAGGAGATCCGCACCCGCGGCGACATCATCCTGTTCATCGACGAGATCCACACCCTCGTCGGCGCCGGAGCCGCCGAGGGCGCCATCGACGCGGCCTCGATCCTCAAGCCGATGCTCGCGCGCGGTGAGCTCCAGACCATCGGTGCCACGACGCTCGACGAGTACCGCAAGCACATCGAGAAGGACGCTGCTCTCGAGCGCCGCTTCCAGCCGATCCAGGTCAACGAGCCCAACCTCGCCCACACCATCGAGATCCTCAAGGGCTTGCGCGACCGGTACGAGGCGCACCACCGCGTCTCCATCACCGACCCGGCGCTGGTGGCCGCGGCGACCCTGGCGGACCGCTACGTCAACGACCGGTTCCTGCCCGACAAGGCGATCGACCTCATCGACGAGGCGGGGGCGCGGCTGCGCATCCGCCGGATGACCGCTCCGCCGGACCTGCGCGACTTCGACGAGAAGATCGCCGGGGTGCGCCGCGAGAAGGAGGCGGCCATCGACGCGCAGGACTTCGAGAAGGCCGCGAACCTGCGCGACAGCGAGAAGAAGCTCCTCGCCGCGAAGAACGAGCGCGAGAAGCAGTGGAAGGCCGGCGACATGGACGTGGTCGCCGAGGTCGACGAGGAGCTGATCGCCGAGGTCCTCGCGACGGCCACCGGGATCCCGCTGGTTCGCCTGACCGAGGAGGAGTCCTCGCGCCTGCTCAACATGGAGGCGGAGCTCCACAAGCGCGTCATCGGGCAGAACGAGGCCATCAAGGCGCTCTCGCAGGCCATCCGTCGCACCCGCGCCGGTCTCAAGGACCCGAAGCGTCCTGGTGGTTCGTTCATCTTCGCGGGGCCCACCGGCGTCGGGAAGACCGAGCTCGCCAAGGCCCTCGCGGAGTTCCTCTTCGGCGAGGAGGACGCGCTCATCCAGCTCGACATGTCGGAGTTCTCCGAGAAGCACACCGTCTCGCGCCTGTTCGGCTCGCCCCCCGGCTACGTCGGGTACGAGGAGGGTGGGCAGCTCACCGAGAAGGTGCGGCGCAAGCCGTTCTCCGTCGTGCTGTTCGACGAGGTGGAGAAGGCCCACGCGGACATCTTCAACTCGCTGCTGCAGATCCTCGAGGACGGGCGGCTGACCGACAGCCAGGGCCGGATGGTGGACTTCAAGAACACCGTCATCATCATGACCACCAACCTCGGCACGCGCGACATCGCCAAGGGGCTGCAGCTCGGCTTCCAGGCCGGCGGCGACCTGTCGACGTCCTACGACCGCATGAAGGCGAAGGTCAACGACGAGCTCAAGCAGCACTTCCGCCCGGAGTTCCTCAACCGCGTCGACGACACGGTGGTCTTCCCGCAGCTCACGCAGGACGAGATCATCCAGATCGTCGACCTCATGATCGCCAAGGTGGACCACCGCCTCGACGACCGTGACATGACCCTGGAGTTCACCGACACGGCCAAGCACCTCCTGGCCACGCGCGGCTACGACCCGGTGCTGGGTGCGCGACCGCTGCGCCGCACGATCCAGCGCGAGATCGAGGACATGCTCAGCGAGAAGATCCTCTACGGAGAGCTCTCGTCGGGGCAGATCGTCGTGATCGACGTCGAGGGCGAAGGCCCCTCGGCGACCTTCACCTTCACCGGGACGGAGAAGTCCACGGTCCCGGACGTCGTGCCCGTGGAGGCCGCCGGATCGGTGGAGTGATCCCTCGGCGCTGAGCGTCTGCGCTCGACCGGTCGCGTCGAGCATCGACGACGAGCCCCCGGTGACGGAGAACCTGTCCGTCACCGGGGGCTCCGTCGTCCGTGGGGCGGGGCGCCGGGAGAGGATGGCGCCGTGCTCACCGTGCGTCGTGCCAGGACCTCCGACGTGCGCGGGATCCGCGAGCTCGTCTCACCCCTGGCCGTCTCGCGGGTGCTGCTCGCCAAGGAGCAGGTCACCCTCTACGAGGCCGTCCCCGAGTTCGAGGTCGCCGAGGAGGACGGCAGGCTCCTGGGGTGCGGCGCTCTGCACGTGTTCTGGGAGGACCTCGCCGAGGTGAGGACGCTGGCCGTCGCGGACGAGGCCCGGGGGCGGGGCGTGGGGGCCGTGCTGCTCGAGGCGTTGCTGGACGACGCCCGCCGCCTGGGGGTCTCCCGGGTGTTCTGCCTCACGTTCGAGGTGCAGTTCTTCGCCCGTCACGGCTTCGTGGAGGTCGAGGGGTCGCCGGTGACCCCAGAGGTGTTCGCGCAGATGCTGCGCAGCCACGACGACGGTGTCGCGGAGTTCCTCGACCTCGCACGGGTGAAGCCGAACACCCTGGGCAACACCCGGATGATCCGCCACCTCTGACCCGCTCGTCGACCACCCCTTGACCACAGCACTTCGTCGACGAAGTGCTGCCAGGGACGGCCCAGGGCCAGCACTTCGTCGACGAAGTGCGGTTCAGGCGGGGAGCTGGTAGCCCTCGAGGGCCGGCTCCACCAGGCCGTCCGCGAGGAGGGAGGCCAGGCACCGGGCGCGCTGGGCGTCGTCGTCGGGCCACGCCAGGGTGAGCGCCGCGTCGTCCAACGGCCCCGGCGCCTCGCGGAGCAGGGCCAGGAGGCGCCCGCGCACCTGACGGTCCGTGCCGTGCCACGTCTGGCCCGTGCGCGGGGGACCGTCGTGCGCGGGCGCTCCGGCGCGCTGCCACGCGCACCGGTCGAGGACAGGGCAGACCCCGCAGCGCGGACCTCGCGCCGTGCAGACCAGCGCGCCGAGCTCCATGACCGCGACCGCCCACGTGGCCGCCCGGGCAGGGTCGTCGGGGACGAGCCGCTCCGCCAGCGCCGTCTCGGCCGCGGTGAGCGAGGGCGCGGGCAGGGCCGTTCCCGTCACCGCGCGCGCCTGCACGCGGCGCACGTTGGTGTCCACCACGGCGCAGCGCTGCCCGTGGGCGAAGGCCGCCACGGCCGAGGCGGTGTAGGCACCGACCCCCGGGAGCGACCTCAGCGTCGCCGGGTCGGACGGGACGTGGCCGTCGTGGAGGTCGACGAGGGCCGCGGCCGTGGCGTGCAGGCGCAGGGCGCGCCGCGGATACCCCAGGCGACCCCACGCGCGGACGGCCTCGCCCGGCCCGGCGGCGGCGAGGGCCGCGGGCACCGGCCAGCGAGACATCCACTCGCGCCACACCGGCTCGACCCTGACCACGGGCGTCTGCTGCAGCATGACCTCGGAGACGAGGACGCCCCAGGGGCTGACCCCCTCGCGGCGCCAGGGGAGGTCACGGGCGTTCTCGCGGTACCAGGCGAGCACGGGCTCGTGGAGCCCCGTCGGGTCGCCGTGGAGGGCTTCCCCCAGTCCGGCGTCGAGCACCCGTGGTCCGCCGTGCCTGCTCACGGGTGGACGGTACGTCGGGCGGCTCGGGGTGGGGCGCTCGCCCATGACACCGGGCACCCCGCGCCAGGCCGCGCGCGGGTCATGAGCCGCGGGGGGCGCGACGCAGGCCTGACCGCCCGCGGTCGGTGCAGCGACGGTGCACCACGATGGGGTGATGAGCCCCGACGCGATCCGCGACGACACGAGCGACGGCCCCCGGATCGCGGTGCTCTCCGCGGCCGGCGTGGCGGTGGTGCTGGACGTGGCCGGTCCCTCGCTGCCCCGGGTGCTGCACTGGGGCGACGACCTCGACCTCGCGGGGGACGACGCCGCCGTGCTGGTGCAGGGCGCGGTGCCGAACAACGGCGTCGACGAGCTCCTCGGGCTGCCCCTGCTGGCGGGGGAGAGCGACGGGTGGCTGGGCACCCAGGGGGTGCTCGGTCACCGCAGCGGCGGGGCGGTCTTCCCGTCGTGGTCCCTGACCGGGCCCGTGGACGTCATCGCCGGTCAGGACGAGGGCCGCGACAGGCGCAGCCCCTGCGGCGGGCGGCTCGTCGTCCGGGCGAGCGACCAGCGCGCCGGCCTCGACCTCGAGCTGGAGCTGGTCCTGGACCCCCACGGCGTCCTGACCGTGACGCCCAGCCTCACGGCGAGCGCGGAGGGCACGTACGACGTCACGGGCGTCACCGCGCTGATGCCCCTGCCGCCCGACGCGCTGGAGGTCCTCGACCTCACCGGTCGCTGGGCCCGCGAGCGCTCACCGCAGCGCAGCGCCCTGCAGGACGGCACGCACCTGCGGGCCTCGCGCCGCGGGAGGACCGGGCACGACGCGACGCTGCTGCTGAGCGCGGGGAGCCCGGGGTTCGGCTTCCGCTCCGGACGGGTGTGGTCGGCGCACGTCGCCTGGAGCGGGGACCACGCCCACCTCGTCGAGCGCCTGCCCGAGGGGGCCGGGGTGGGCGCCGCGGTGATCGGGGGCGGCGAGCTGCTGGAGCCGGGGGAGGTGCGCCTGGGGCTGGGCGAGAGCTACGAGGCCCCGCCCGTGGTCTTCGTCTGCTCCTCGGACGGCCTCGACGGGGTCTCCCGGCGCCTCCACCGCCACCTGCGCGCCCGGGCGGGCCACCCCGTCAGCCCGCGCCCGGTCGTCCTCAACACCTGGGAGGCCGTCTACTTCGACCACGACCTCACCCGCCTGACGGCGCTCGCGGAGACCGCGGCGTCCCTCGGGGTGGAGCGCTACGTCCTCGACGACGGGTGGTTCCGCCACCGGCGCGACGACTCCGCGGGGCTCGGCGACTGGTGGGTCGACGAGGGGGTGTGGCCCGGCGGCCTGGCGCCGCTGTTCGACCGGGTCCGCGCCCTGGGGATGCAGGTGGGCCTGTGGGTCGAGCCGGAGATGGTCAACCCCGGCTCCGACCTCGCCCGCGACCACCCCGAGTGGGTGCTCACGGCGCGCGCGCCGCTGGCCCGCGACCAGCACGTGGTCGACCTGGCCCACCCGGACGCCTTCGCCTTCCTGCTCCAGCGCCTCGACGCGCTCGTCGGGGAGAACGGCGTGGACTTCCTCAAGTGGGACCACAACCGCGACCTCATGGTGGCCGAGACCCGTGAGCGCGGGCCCAGCGCCGCCGCCGGGGGGACCCGGGCCGGCGCCCACCGGCAGACCCGCGCGGTCTACGCGCTCATGGACGCGCTGCGCGAGCGCCACCCCGGCCTGGAGATCGAGTCGTGCGCCTCGGGCGGCGGGCGCGTCGACCTGGGCGTCCTGCAGCGCACCGACCGGGTGTGGGCCTCGGACACCAACGACCCCCTCGAGCGGGCCAGCATCGCGTGGTGGACCTCGCTGCTGCTGCCCCTCGAGCTCATCGGGGCCCACGTCGGTCCCCCGCTCTCCCACACCACCGGCCGGAGCGCCACCCTGGCCTTCGCGACGAGCGTCGCGCTCTTCGGGCACGCCGGCCTCGAGTGGGACATCACCGACACCACCGCGCAGGAGCGGGAGCAGCTGGCGGCGTGGATCGCCCTGTACCGCGAGCTCCGAGGGCTCCTGCACACCGGGGACCTCGTGCGCGGTGACCCGCTCGACGACGGCGTGCAGCTCCTGGGCGTCGTGGCCGCCGACGCCTCCGAGGCGGTCTTCGCGTACGAGCAGCTGGTCACCTCGGGCCGCGCCCGCCCCGGCAGGGTGCGGTTCCCGGGGCTGGACCCCGCCCGGACCTACCGGGTGAGGAGACGTGACACCCCGCCCGCGGCCCTGGGCCCCCAGACCAGCCCGCCCGCGTGGCTCGGCGCCGGCCGCGAGGGCGTCGTGCTCTCCGGCGCCCTGCTGACCCGGGTGGGGCTGGCGATGCCGGTGATGGACCCGGCGTCGGCGCTGGTCCTGCACCTGACGAGCTGACGAGCCGACGAGCCGACGAGCTGACGAGGGCGGATCCCTCGGCGACCGGCGGCCGGCGGCGAGGGTCCCGGGCGGGACGCCTCAGACGTAGCGGTCGAGCAGCGAGGACTCCGCCAGGCGTGAGAGGCCCTCGCGCACGGCCCGCGCCCGCTGCTCGGTGACCCCGCCGATGGAGACCAGGTCCTCCGTGGAGGCGGCGAGCAGCTTCTGCAGGCCGTCGTAGTGCTGGGCGAGGCGGTCCACCAGCGAGCGCGGGAGACGCGGGACGCGGGAGAGCAGCCGGTACCCGCGCGGGCTCGCCGCACGCTCGAGGGCGTCGGGACCGGCGCCGAGCGCCAACGTCGACGCCACCACCGACAGGTCCACCAGCGCCCCCGGGCCGAGCGCAGAGATGGCCGCGAGGACCTGGGCGGCCGTGACGGAGCGGCAGACCCCGGAGGGGTCCTCCGGGGGGAGGTAGTCGCGCACCACGAGCTCGCGGTCCGGCCCGAGGCCCGCGACGAGCTCGTCGAGCTGGAGCGAGAGCAGCCGGCCGTCGCTGCCGAGCTCGACGACGTAGCCGGCGATCTCCTCCCAGATGCGACGCACCATCTCCTGGCGCTGGACGACCACCGCCACGTCGCGCACGGTCACGAGATCCTCGATCTCGAGCGCGGACAGGGTGCCGCTGACCTCGTCCAGCCTCGCGCGGTAGCGCTCCAGCGTGGCGAGCGCCTGGTTCGCGCGTCCCAGGATCGACTCCGAGCCCTCCAGGACGTGGCGGGTCCCGCCGACGTAGAGGGCGACGATGTTCATCGACGCGCTGACCGAGACCACGGGCAGGCCGGTCTGCTTGGCCACCCGCTCGGCCGTGCGGTGGCGGGTCCCGGACTCGGAGGTCGGGATGGAGGGGTCGGGCACGAGCTGCACGGCGGCACGCACGATGCGGGTGCCGGCACGGTTGCAGACGATGGCGCCGTCCATCTTGGCCAGCTCGCGCAGGCGCGTGGCGGCGAAGTCGACGTCGAGGACGAAGCCGCCCGAGGACATCGCCTCGACCGAGTCGTCGTCGCCCAGGACGACCAGCGCACCGGTGCGCCCCCGGAGGATGCGCTCGAGGCCGTCGCGCAGGGCGGTGCCGGGAGCGACGGCGGCCAGCGTGGAGAGCAGCAAGGTCCCCTGGTCGTCCGGGACGGTGCTCACCCGGCGATAGTAGTGGGGCTCCCGGGCGGTCGTCGCCGCTAGACGAAGAGCTTGGTGGCCAGCAGCATCATGCCGCCGGCGAGGAGCACACCGGTCGGGACGACGGCCAGGATGATGACGGCCCCGTCACGACCACGGCGGTAGAGCAGCACGCACGCCGCCACCATGATGAGGACGCCGAGGACGGTCAGGCCGAAGGCACCGAGCAGCGCCGACGTGCTGGCGTCGTCGTCGGAGGGGCGCACGACCAGCGCCGGGGCGAGGGCGCCCACCAGGCCGCCGACGGCCCAGAGGGCGAAGAGACCGACACCCCCGCCGCTCGGCTTGGGCCAGCGCATCGGCGCGATGGAGCGCGGCGCCGTCGCGCCGGGCTCGGCCCCCGCGTTCTTCCCGGCGTCGTTCCCGGCGTCCTTGTCTGAGCTCGTCCGGGACTGAGGTGTGGCCATGGGGACACTCTGCGCCAGAGATCGCCCGGACGGCAACCGCACCACGGTCTCGGGGCCCACGGCATCGGCGGCGTCAGCGCAGGAGGCCGCCTACAGTGCTCCGGTGACGATCCCCGTGGCCCTGTCGACGGCGTCGGTGTACCCGCAGACCTGCGAGGACGCCTTCGAGATGGCCTCCCGGCTCGGCTACGACGGGGTCGAGGTCATGGTGTGGTCCGACCGCACCAGCCAGGACCCCGAGGCCGTCGCCGCGCTCTCGGAGCACTTCGGCGTTCCCGTCCTCGCGGTCCACGCCCCCACCCTGCTGCTGACCCAGCGCGTCTGGGGCACGGCGCTGTGGCCCAAGATCGAGCGGGCCGCGGCGATGGCCGCCCGCCTGGGTGCCGGGTCCGTGGTCGTCCACCCGCCGTTCCGCTGGCAGCGCACGTACGCCGCCACCTTCCCGGAGGGCGTGGCGCGCATCGGCGCCGAGCACGGCGTGACGATGGCCGTGGAGAACATGTACCCCTGGCGGGCCGGCTCCACCGAGGTCAAGGCCTACCTGCCGAGCTGGGACACCGCGAGCACACCGGCGTCGGTCTTCCCCGACGTGACCCTCGACGTCTCGCACGCGGCGACGTCGGGGCAGAGCTGCCTGGAGCTCGCGCGCGGCCTCGGTGGGCGGTTGAAGCACGTGCACCTCACCGACGGCAAGGGCTCCGCGAAGGACGAGCACCTGCTCCCGGGGGAGGGGACCCAACCGGTCGCCGAGCTGCTCGGTCACCTCGCCGCGTCGGCGTTCGGCGGGGTGGTGGCCATGGAGGTGGGCACGCGGACCTCTCGCAGCCCCGGTGAGCGCGAGCGCCAGCTGGCTGACGCCCTGGCGTTCACGCGCGAGCACCTGGCCTCGACGACGGCTCAGCGCTGACCCGGTCGAGGACCGGCGGGCCGCAGCGCGGTGGTGCGCCGCCGCGAGCGCGGCCCGTGGCGGCGCGAGCGGGCTGGTGCCGGCGGTGAGCGAGCTCGTCCGGGTGGTGTGCGATCCCGCGCTGGCAGGTCTCGACTTCGGCCCCGGTCACCCGATGGCGCCGCTGCGCCTGACGCTGACCATGGAGCTCGCCGAGGAGCTGGGTCTCCTCGACGGTCCGGGGGTGCGCGTGGTCGGGGCGCCGCTCCCGTCCGACGACCGTGACCTCCTGGCGGTCCACGACCGTGAGCTCGTCGACGCGGTGAGAGCCGTCTCGGCCGATCCGGGGCTCGCGACGGGGGCCTTCGGGCTCGGGACCCCGGACGTGCCGGCCTTCGCGGGGATGCACGACGCCGCGCGCCGCGTGGTGGGCGCCTCGGCGGACGCCGCCCGGGCGGTCTGGCGGGGCGAGGCCCTCCACGCGGTCAACGCCGCGGGCGGGCTGCACCACGCGATGCGGCGACGCGCCTCGGGCTTCTGCGTCTACAACGACGCCGCCGCCGCGATCGCGGCCCTGCTGGCGGACGGCTGCCGCCGCGTGGCGTACGTCGACCTGGACGCCCACCACGGTGACGGCGTCGAGGAGGCCTTCCGCGACGACCCCCGCGTGCTCACGGTCTCGGTGCACGAGTCACCGGAGACGCTGTTCCCCGGGACCGGTCACGACGGCGACGCGGCCGGCCCGCTGGCGCCGGGGACGGCGCTGTCCGTGACGCTGGCGGCCGGCAGCGGCGACGTTCCGTGGTTGGCGGCGGTGGGCGGCGCGCTGGAGCACGTGGCGTCCTTCGGGCCCGAGGTGCTCGTGAGCCAGCACGGCGCCGACAGCCACCGTGACGACCCCCTCGCCCACCTGGCCGTCAGCCTCGACGCGCAGCGCAGCGCGGCCGCCGCCGTCCACGACCAGGCGCACGAGGTGGCGCAGGGTCGCTGGCTGGCGCTGGGTGGCGGTGGCTACGCGGTCGTCGACGTGGTCCCGCGCGCCTGGGCGCACCTCATCGGGATCGCCGCCCACGCCGCGGTGCCCGTGGACGCCGCCGTCCCGACCGGGTGGAGGGAGCGGGTGGCTGCCACGACCGGGCTCGACACCCCGTCGTCGATGGGGGACGCTCCCTGACCCACCGACTCCCGGACTCCGGGTTCCCGAGCCTCATCTGTCACGGTGCGTCCCACTATGGGCACGTATCGTCAGCGTTCCGGAGGTCCGTCGAGGCGAGCCGATCCGAGCGGACGGGCGAGCCCGGCGGGTTCGACATTCCCACGAGTCACAGCAGCCCCTATGGTGGTGCGACACCCCGGTCGAGTCGGGGACGACGATCGGAGAAGGACATGGCGAGCGAGCGAGAGCTGAGCGGCACCCGTTTCCTCACCGTGGCGGAGGTCGCCACGATGATGCGGGTGTCGAAGATGACCGT
>JARIBR010000252.1 GCA_029258695.1 Quadrisphaera sp. | reverse complement strand
GACGCTCGGCTCTCCGATCATCAAGGCCGCCGCCTTCACCTACGGCGTGCGCCAGGCCGTCACCGGCCGGCGCGAGGGCGTCGCCACCGGCCGACGCGCGCGACGGGGGCGCTGAGCCGTGGGACGCCTCATCGTGCTGGGGGTCGGCGTCGTCGGCGGGGCCATCGGTCTGCGCCGCGTCCAGAAGGCCGCCCGGGCCTACACCCCGGGCGGCGTGGCCGACCGCGCCGGCGGCTGGTGGGAGGACGCCCAGGACTTCGGCGCCGAGGTGCGCGCCGGCATGCGCGAGCGGGAGCAGCAGCTGCGCGTCGCCCTCGAGGTGGACGCCGGCGTGATGGACGAGGACGAGGCGCAGGCCCTGCTGGACCACCCGACCGGACGCCATGCGGACCGCTGAGATCCGCCGTCGCTTCCTCACCTTCTTCGAGGAGCGCGGGCACACCGTCGTCCCCTCCGCCTCGCTGATCAGCCCGGACCCGACGCTGCTGTTCACCGTCGCGGGCATGGTGCCGTTCATCCCGTACTTCACCGGGGAGCAGACCGCGCCGTACGCCCGCGCCGCGAGCATCCAGAAGTGCGTGCGCACCCTGGACATCGACGAGGTCGGCAAGACCACGCGCCACGGCACGTTCTTCCAGATGAACGGCAACTTCTCCTTCGGCGACTACTTCAAGCGCGGCGCCATCGCCCACGCCTGGGAGCTGCTCACCTCGTCGGTGGCCGACGGCGGCTACGGCTTCCCCGAGCGTGACCTGTGGGTGACGGTCTACCGCGAGGACGACGAGGCGGCCGCGCTCTGGCGCGAGATCGCCGGGCTCCCCGAGCACCGCATCCAGCGCCTCGGCCGTGAGGACAACTACTGGCACACCGGGGTCCCCGGCCCCGCCGGCCCCGACTCGGAGATCTTCTTCGACCGTGGAGCGGCCTACGGGCCGGACGGCGGCCCGGCGGCCGACACGGCGGGCGACCGCTACCTCGAGGTGTGGAACCTCGTGTTCATGCAGGAGCTGCGCGGCGAGGGCCAGGGGTACGACTTCCCGGTCGTCGGTGAGCTGCCGCGCAAGAACGTCGACACCGGCATGGGCCTGGAGCGCATGGGCTTCGTGCTCCAGGGCGTGGACAACATGTACGAGATCGACGAGGTGCGTCCCGTCCTGGACCGCGCCGCCGAGCTCGCGGGCACCCGGTACGGCAAGGACCCCGAGGACGACGTGCGGCTGCGCGTCGTCGGGGACCACGTGCGGGCCTCCCTCATGCTGGTCGGCGACGGCGTCACACCCTCGAACGAGGGGCGCGGCTACGTGCTGCGCCGCCTGCTGCGCCGTGCGGTGCGCTCCATGCGCCTGCTCGGCGTCGACGCCCCGACCCTGCGCGAGCTGCTTCCCGTCAGCCGTGACCTCATGGCGCCCGGCTATCCCGAGCTGGCCACCGACTTCACCCGCATCGCCCCCGTCGTCTACGGGGAGGAGGAGTCCTTCCGGCGCACCCTCGCCGCGGGGACCACCATCCTCGACACGGCCGTGGCTCGGGTGAGGACCGCGACGGCGCACGGCAGCCCGCGCCTGTCCGGCGACGACGCCTTCGCCCTGCACGACACCTACGGCTTCCCCATCGACCTCACCCTCGAGATGGCGGCCGAGCAGGGCGTGGCCGTCGACGAGCCCCGCTTCCGCGCCCTCATGGCCGAGCAGCGCGACCGCGCCAAGGCCGACAGCCGCGACAAGCGGGCCGGGCGGGCGGACACCACCACCTACCGTCAGATCGTCGACTCCCTCGCCCCCGGCGCGGGCGAGAGCGCCACGCGGTTCACCGGGTACGGCGCGACCGCCGGCGAGGGCCGGGTCGTCGCCCTGCTGCGCGACGGCGTGTCCGTGCCGGTCGCCCTGGCCGGCGACGACCTCGAGGTGGTCCTCGACGCCACCCCGTTCTACGCCGAGGGCGGCGGGCAGCTCGCGGACCACGGCACGCTGAGCGTCACCGCGTCGGGCGGGACGGCGGGGATCGTCGAGATCGCCGACGTCCAGCGCCCGCTGACCGGGCTGTTCGTCCACCGCGGCCGCGTCGCCGTCGGTGAGATCGCCGTCGGTGACGCCGTCGAGGCCGTCGTCGACGCCGCCCGCCGCCGGGCGATCTCCCGGGCCCACACCGCCACCCACCTCGTGCACCAGGGGGTGCGCGACGCGCTCGGGCCGACCGCGCGCCAGGCCGGCTCCGAGAACGCCCCGGGCCGCTTCCGGCTCGACGTCACGGCCACCACCGCACCCGGGGCCGGCGTGCTGGCCGACGTCGAGACCCACGTCAACACCTTCCTCGCCGACGACGTCCCCGTCGAGTCCGACGTCATGGACCTCGAGGCGGCCCGGGCGTCGGGCGCCATGGCGCTGTTCGGGGAGAAGTACGGCGACCGCGTGCGCGTGGTCTCCATCGGGGACTGGTCCAAGGAGCTGTGCGGCGGCACGCACGTCGCGCGCACCGGTGAGCTGGGCCTGGTCACCCTGCTCGGGGAGAGCTCGATCGGCTCCGGCGTGCGCCGCGTCGAGGCGCTGGTCGGCGCCGACGCCCACGCCCACGTGGCCCGCGAGTCCGCGCTGGTCAGCCAGCTGACGTCGTTGCTGCGCGTGCGTCCCGACGAGCTGACCGACCGCGTGGGGGCCCTGCTCGAGCAGCTGAGGGCTGCCGACAAGGAGATCGCTGCCGCCCGTACGGCCGACGTCCTCGCTGGTGCCGGCAAGCTCGCCGACGGCGCGCTGGACGTGGGCGGCACGTGGCTGGTCGCCGTCGGGGCTGGCGACGTGGCCTCCGGTGACGACCTGCGCACCCTCGTGCTCGACGTCCGCAACCGGCTGGCCTCGCGCCCGGGCGGGGCGGCGGTCGTCGCCGTCGCCGGGGTCGCCAAGGAGCGCCCCGTCGTCGTCATCGCCACCACCCCGGCGGCCCGCGAGCGCGGCCTGCGGGCCGGAGCCCTCGTCAAGGTCGCTGCGGGAGCCCTGGGCGGGGGTGGTGGCGGCAAGGACGACCTCGCGCAGGGGGGCGGCACCGACGCGTCCGCGGTCCCCGCGGCGCTGGAGGCGGTGCGAGAAGCCGTCGAGACCTCCGCCGCCAGCGGGTAGGCGTGCGGCCCGGGGTCAGGCTCGGGGTCGACGTCGGATCCGTCCGCGTCGGCCTCGCGGCGTGCGACCCGGCGGGCGTCGTGGCCTCTCCGGTGCAGACCCTCGCCCGCGACGGCGCACGCCGCTCGGACATCACGCGGATCGCCGACCTCGCCCGTGAGCGCCAGGCCGTCGAGGTGGTCGTGGGCCTGCCGCTCTCCCTCTCCGGGGCGGAGGGCCGGGCCGCCACGCTGGCGCGGACCTACGCTGATCACCTATCTTCGGCGGTGGCACCCACACCGGTGCGGTTGGTCGACGAGAGGTTGACCACGGTCAGCGCCCACCAGGCGATGGACGCGTCGGGCCGCCCGGGACGCCGCCAGCGTGAGGTGGTGGACCAGGTGGCCGCGGTCATCCTGCTCCAGGCCGCCCTCGACCGCGAGCGCACCAGCGGGACCCCGGGAGGCGAGCTGGTGGGCGCTGCCCGCGAGCCCGCCGAGGAACGGCGGCCCCGCAAGCCCCGCCAGCGCCGCGCGGCAGCGCCGTCGGGGCCAGGCGGCGGCGACGTCCCGCAGACCCGGGTCGACGCGCACGACGACCACGAACGCCACGGCGGCCCCGTCGCCGACGACCACGGAGGGAGCGTGGAGACGCCATGGACGGCATGACCCTCGCCAACCTGCCCGGTGGGCAACCGCCCTCGGAGCCGCCTGAGACCGGGACCGCGCCGGACTCCACCCGGGGCCGGCGCGGGGCCGCGGACCGCCAGCGTCGTCGTCGTCAGCGCCGGATCCGCTCCCTCGTGGTCCTCGTGATCGCTCTGCTCGTCGTCGGCGTGGGGGTGCTCGCCGTGACCTCCCCGCTGCGTGACCTCGCGGAGCAGGTCACCGAGCCCGACGACTACCCGGGACCAGGATCCGGCTCGGTGGAGATCACCGTGGACAGCGGCGACTCCGGCCGCGACATCGCCGCGGTGCTCGCGCAGGCGGACGTGGTCAAGAGCGAGCGGGCGTTCTCCACGCTCGCCAGCTCCGACCCGCGAGCGGCCACCATCACTCCCGGCACCTATGCCCTGAACCAGCGGATGAGCGCGGAGGGAGCCCTGTCCGCCCTGCTGGACCCCGACTCGCTGCAGCAGTACACCTTCACCGTCCCCGAGGGCTTCACCGCCGCCCGGACGCTGGAGCGGATCGCCGAGAGCACCGACGTCCCGCTCGAGGAGCTGCAGGCGGCGGCGACCGATCCCGCCGCCGGTCTGCCCCCGGAGGCCGCCGGCGACCTCGAGGGATGGTTGTTCCCGGCCACCTACGACTTCCCCCTCGACACGCCCCCGGTCGAGATGCTCGCGGCGATGGTCGACCGCACGCGGAACGCGCTGGACTCCGCGGGCGTCTCGCCCCAGGACCGCGAGACCGTGCTGACCAAGGCCTCGCTCATCCAGGCCGAGGCCGGCCCCAGCGACGACATGGCCAAGGTCTCACGGGTGATCGAGAACCGCCTCGCCGACGGCATGAGGCTGCAGTTCGACACGACGGTGAACTACGCGACCGGCAAGACCGGTCTGACGACGACCGACGAGGACCGCGCCAACCCCTCGCCCTACAACACCTACCAGGCCGACGGGCTGCCGCCGGGACCGATCACGAACCCGGGCGAGGAGGCCATCACCGCGGCCCTGAACCCGGCGGAGGGCCCCTGGCTGTTCTTCGTCGTCACCAACCCCGACACGGGCGAGACGAAGTTCTCCACCACGAAGGAGGAGCACGACGCGAACGTGGAGGTCTTCCAGGCGTGGGCCCGGGCCAACCCCGACCAGTGAGGCCGGCGTGACCACGACGGCCCGGACGTCGCGATGAGGGCCGCGGTGATGGGCCACCCCATCGACCACTCGCTCTCCCCGGTCCTGCACGCCGCGGCGTACGAGGCGCTGGGCCTGCACGACTGGGGGTACACCGCGGCGGACGTCACGGCCGAGCAGCTGCCGGCGGTGCTCGCCGCCCTGGGGCCGGAGTGGGGCGGGCTGAGCCTGACCATGCCGCTCAAGCAGGCCGTCATCCCGCTCCTCGCCACGTGCGCGCCCCTCGCGGCCGCCGTGCGGGCGGTCAACACCGTGCTCCCGGCGCCGGGCACGATGCCAGCCCCGGGAGAGCCTCTGCGCTGGCACGGGGAGAACACCGACGTCGCCGGGGTGGTCGGGGCGCTGCGCGAGGCCGGGGCGGGGTCGCCGACGACGGCGGCGATCCTCGGCGGGGGCGCGACGGCGGCCTCCGCGCTCGCCGCGCTGGCGCGGCTGGGGGTCCAGGCACCGGTGGTGCACGTGCGCTCGCCGCTGCGCGCCGCGGCCATCGCCGACGTCGCCGACCGGCTCGGCGTCGAGGTCGACGTCGCCCCGTGGGAGCGCGCGGACCGGTCCGTCGGCGCCGACGTCGTCGTCTCGACCGTGCCGGCCGGGGCCGCCGACGCGCTGGCGGACGCCCTCGGACGTCCGGGCGCCGCGACCGGGCGCCCGGGTCTGCTGCTCGACGCCGTCTACGACCCGTGGCCGACGGCGCTCGCGCGGGCCTGGGAGCGGCGCGGCGGCGCCGTGGTCGGGGGCCACGCGCTGCTGCTGCACCAGGCCGGCGAGCAGGTGCGCCTCATGACCGG
>JARIBR010000191.1 GCA_029258695.1 Quadrisphaera sp. | reverse complement strand
GCCTGATCTTCAAGGCGCTCACCACACCGGACACCCCGGTCGTGGCCGGGAACTTCCGCCCGCTGCGGGTGGTCACCGAGCCGGGGTCGGTGATGCACGCCGTCCCGCCCATGCCGACGTTCACGCTGTGGACCGGCCTGATCGGCGGTGAGGTGGTGCTCAAAGCGCTCGCCCAGGGGATGCCGGACCTGGTGCCTGCCTGCTCCGGTGGCGACGTCTGCTCCATGATGGGCCTCGGCACCCACCCCCGCACCGGAGAGGCCTGGCTGGAGGCGACGAACGAGGCCGTCGGTTTCGGCGGCCACGCTCACGGTGACGGCGAGGACGGTATTATGCACCTCTCCGAGCCCGGCTGCCGCAACAACCCCGTCGAGGTGCTGGAGACGAAGTCGTCGATGATCATCGACTCGTACGGCTACCGCCAGGACACCGGGGGCGCCGGCCGTCACCGCGGTGGGGTTGGTGTCGCCCGCACGTACCGCTTCACCGGACCCACGGTCGGGATCTGCCTCGTCTACAAGACCCTCACGAAGCCGTGGGCCGTGCAGGGCGGATCCGAGGGCGCCAACAACCAGGTGGTCCTCAACCCGGGGACCGATACCGAGGTCGTGCAGGGCGGGAGCTACAACCACCTCGACGACGGGGACGTCCTGGTCAACTGCACGGGTGGTGGGGGCGGCTACGGCGACCCCCTTCAGCGCGACCCTGCGGCCGTGGCTACCGACGTGCGCAACGAGTTCGTCTCGGTCCTGGCCGCGCAGGACGACTACGGCGTCGTGGTGGACCCCGAGACGTTCGCCGTCGACGCCTCGGCCACCGCGGCGCGGCGCTCCGCGCTGGCGGGCGGGAGGTGAGCAGCCTCGCGGTCACGGGGGCCGCGGTGTGGGACGGGGAGTCCGACGCCCCCGTCGACGCGCTCGTGGTCGTCGTGGACGGGCGTGTCGAGCAGGTGGGCGGGGACCTGCGTGACCTGACGGTGGGCGTGGACCAGGTCCTGGACGCCGCAGGGTCCACGGTGCTCCCCGGGCTGATCGACGCCCACTTCCACGCGTACGCCACGTCGCTGGCCCTGCGGGCCATCGAGGGGCGGTCCCTGAGCTACACGGCCATTGCCGGTGCCCGCCGGCTGGGGGCGGCGCTGTCTCGAGGATTCACGACCGTGCGCGACGTCGCCGGCGGTGACGCCGGCCTGCGCCAGGCCATCGACGAGGGGCTCTTGCCTGCGCCCCGCTACCTGTACACCGGGGCGGCGCTGAGCCAGACAGGCGGGCACAGCGACGCTCGCGGACCCAACGACGAGATCTGCGGGTGCCACGCCCACAGCGGCGAGGTGGTCGACGGCGTCGACGAGCTGCGCCGCGCGGTGAGGCGGCGCTTTCTCGACGGGGCTCACGCGATCAAGATCATGGCGTCCGGCGGGGTGATCTCGCAGTCCGACCCCCTCCGGGTCCCGCAGTACTCCTCCGAGGAGATCCGCGCGGTCACCGACGAGGCGCGGCGGCGCGGGAGCTACGTGGCCGCGCACGCATACTCCCCCGAGGCGATCAGGCACGCCGTCGAAGCCGGCGTGCGCTCGATCGAGCACGGGAACCTGCTCGACGCCAGCACGGCGGAGCTCATGGCCGCGACCGGCGCCTTTCTGGTGCCGACCCTGGGCACGTACGAGGCCATGGCACGCCGCGGGCCGGACCTGGGGATGTCCTCGATGTCGCAGGACAAGAACCATCAGGTGCTCGACGCCGGTCGCCACTCGATCGAGCTGGCTCACGCTGCGGGGGTGCCCGTCGGCTTCGGTACCGATCTCATGGGTCCGCTGGAGGAGGAGCAGCTGGCGTGCCTACGGGTTCAGGTGGAGGCCGACGGACTGCTGCTCGCACTGCGTTCCGCGACGTCGGTCAACGCCGACCTGCTGGGCCGCCCCGATCTCGGACGGATCCGTCCCGGGGCGGTCGGCGACCTGTTGATCCTCGACGGTGACCCGTTCTCGGACCCCTCGATCCTGTGGCGTGAGTCGTCGCGCCGCACCGTGGTGCAGGCGGGGCGTCTGGTGTGAGCCGCCGATCACGGGTCCCGCGCGCTCTGACGGACGCTGGTCTCGGCGGAGGTGCAGTGCTCAGGCCCCGCCCCCGCCGCCGGCGGCGCAGCGGCCCGAGGTGCTGCGCGGCACGTCGAGCGTGGGGTTGCGGTCGAAGAAGCCGTACGGCTTGAGGACGAACCCCGCGGTGTCGACCGGCATGATCGGCCAGTCCTCGGGCCGGGGGACGTGCGTGAGCCCGAAGATGTGCCACAGGACCACGTCCTCGTGGGCCACGTCCCGGTCCGCAGCCGCGTACTCCGGCAGTCCCGCACCCCCGGGGTGCTGGTTGACGAAGTGGCCCGCGGCGTAGCGCTCCTCGCAGTCGTAGGGGGTGACCCACAGGTGCTTCGTGGCGAAGCCGGCGCGGCGGGCGATCGGCGACGCGAGGTCGGCCAGCAGCGTCGGCTTGCCCTCCGGGAGGAGGTCGTAGGCGACGGGAGCGCCCAGCTGGTTCGTCACTTCGGGGTTGGAGACCCGCCACAGACGGTTGCGCCCAGGGTCTGCGTCACGCTGGGCCTCGCCCTCGGTGCGCAGCGGCAGGGACGAGGTGGTGAAGGCGTTGCCGCGGACGTTGTCGGGGCCCCTCGGCACCCGCACCACGTCGATCTCCTCCACGCTGTTGCACGTCCCGCCGACGGCCATGTCCAGGCGGGCGCTGAAGAGGTGCTGGTGGTACGGCGCCCCGAGCCCCGGGGCGATCTCCGAGGCGTAGGGGTAGTCGCCTCCGGCGTGGGCGGAGGTGAACACCACGCCGGTCGCCTTCGTCTCGAACTCGACGGTGCCGTCGAGGTAGAGGTACCCGGAGAAGCCGTAGTCGTCGTTGTTGATGGTGGTGGTGGTGGTGAAGAAGACGACGAGGCGCCGCTGGCGCCACACCTCCTGCGAGCCGGTCCACAGGTCGGTGTGCTTCCACAGGATCCCGTAGTTCTCCTCGTGGACGCAGACGACGTTCGGCAGCGTCCTCACCCGGCCCCGCTCGTCGGCGATGACCGCGTCGATGTAGGTGATCTCCCCCAGGCAGTCGCACCCGAGCTCCAGGGCGTTGGCGTAGCGGCCGACGAGGTGCTCGCCGGTGTCGAAGTAGTTCTGCCACGAGCGGACCGACGAGGGGTCCGCATAGGGCACGACCATCTCCGCGATCGACGCGCGGTGCAGGATCGGCCGCACACCGCCGCCGTCGTCGAAGCCGACCTGGTGCAGGACGAGGCCCTCGCGCACGTCGAAGCCGACCCTCAGCGACCACTTCTCCCAGGTGAGCAGGTTGCCGTCGAGCGAGAGGCTGGAACCCTGCGGCTGGGTGATCTCGATCGGCTTCTGCGTGGTGCGGGCCGGGCCGGTCACCGCCGGGTCGTCGTCGTTGCCGGACCCGCTGGGCACGGGCGCCGCTCCGGTATCGATGACCTGGTCGACCGCCCGGTTGAGGGTGTCGACGTAGGCGACCAGCCCATCGATCGGGTGCGCCCACGGGGAGTCGCTCGCGTGCTGCTGGTGGAAGGCGAGGCCGCGCAGGATCCGGCGACCCGACTCGGCGGGGTACTCGTCGGCGTACACCCCTGCGGAGAGCGGGGCCACGCGCACCTCGGCGACGTCGAGGCCCCGCGCGGCCAGCGCCGCCACCCACCGCTCGTCGGTGACCAGCAGCTGCTCGACGAGCTCGAACTCCTCGTCCCGGACGGGGAGCTGGCCGGTGGTCGCCGCATCGAGCTCGACGGCGTCCACGACCCGGCGCGCCACGGTGTCGACCACCACGTCGCGGGAGACCTGGCTGGCCAGGTCCAGCAGCAGGACGCGGAACCGGCGGGGCGGCGCGGCGCCGGGCTCGTGGGCGAGCACCTCGGACGTGTCGGGCTCGTCGAGACCGAGG
>JARIBR010000166.1 GCA_029258695.1 Quadrisphaera sp. | reverse complement strand
CTTCAGGGCCTCGCCGACGGGGGGCTGGGAGACCACCGCGACGACGGCCATGAGCAGGATCATCGCGCCGCCGAGGACCACGACGATGCGGTCCAGCGCGACGCCGGCGCGCTTGGAGGAGAAGATGGCGATGGCGATGGCGGCCGAGACCACCCCGCCGATCTTCGGGTCCACCCCGAGCATGGCGTTGGCCCCCAGGCCCGCTCCGCCGGTGTTCCCGATGTTGAAGACCAGCCCTCCGGCGGCGACGAGCACCGCGAGGGCCCACCCGACGCCGGGCAGCACCGCGTTGCCCAGCTCCTGGGCGCGCCGGCCGGCGACGCCGACCACCCGCCAGACGTTGAGCTGGATGGCGATGTCCACGAGGATCGAGACGACGATGGCGAACGCGAAGGCGGCGCCGAGCTGAGCGGTGAACACCGTGGTCTGGGTGATGAAGCCCGGGCCGATGGCCGCGGTGGCCATGAGGAACATCGCGCCGAGGACCGCCCGGCGACCGGCCTTGGCGGTGGCGGCCGTGGCGACCGGGTCGGGCGGCGCGACGGGCGCGACGGGCGGCTCCGGATCGTCGGTGACGTGTCGATCGCTCATGGTGCTCTCCTCGGTGCGACGCTGCCCGTGGTCGCAGACAGTAGGGGACGACGAGATCATCAGCGGACCGGGCCTCACCGTCGACGGGCGCGCCGGGTCGATCGGGATCGCCCGTCGGCGGTGAGGACCCGCCGGCCCGCGCGTCAGGGTCCCGCCGTCCTCGCTCTCGCGCCGGCCCCTGCCCCCGCGAGCCCGCTAGATTTCCCCTCGCGACCCCGCTCCCCCCAGACGCCACCGACCGGAAGGCCCCCCATGTCGACCCACGCCCTGCCCTCCCCCGCCGCTCGCGGGCTCGTGCTCGCCGACACCTGGTCCTCCACGCGCGCCCGCACCGCCGCTCTGGTCGTCGGTGGCACCCTGCTGACCGCCCTCATGGCGCAGGTCGTGGTGCCGGTCCCCGGCTCCCCGGTGCCGATCACCGGGCTGACGCTGGCGCTCGTGGTCGTCGCCGCGTCCCTGGGGCCGGTGCGCGCCGTGGCCTCGATGGGGCTGTACCTCCTGGCCGGCCTCGTGGGCCTGCCGTTCTTCGCCGACGGCGGCAGCGGGCTCACCGTGGCGTTCGGCGCCACCGGCGGCTACCTCGTGGCCCTGCTGCCGGCCTCCTACCTCATCGGCCTGGCCGCCAAGCACGGCGCGGACCGACGTGTCGGGCCGGCGCTGGGGCTCTTCCTCGCCGGGCAGGCCGTGGTGTTCGCGGTCGGCGTGCCGTGGCTCGCCGCGGTGACGGGCATGAACGCCTCCCAGGCGCTGGCCGCCGGCCTGTACCCGTTCATCCTCGGGGGGATCGTCAAGGCCGTCGTCGCCGCGCTCGTGGTGCCCGGCGCCTGGCGGCTGGTGGCGCGCGGCGACGCCGAGCGCTGACCCACCCGCCCCCGGACCCCCGCCCGGGAACGCCGCCCGGGAACGCCGCCCGGCGCCTCGACCGGGGACCGGCACCCGGATGCTCGACCGCTCGCAGCACCGCGGTGCGTCCCCGGACCAGCTGGCCGGACGGCCACCTGGCAAGGTTGACGGCTCCGACGGCACGAGCGGAGGGCCAGGGTGAGCGACGAGCACGGTGCAGCGCGCACCGCACGTGAGGACGTGACGGGACGGGGCGGGGCGACACAGCACCCGGACGCGACGGAGCAGGACGACGCGGCAGGGAACGCGGACGCGACGCAGCACCCGGGCGGCGCCCACGGCATCGTCCAGGAGATCGCCCAGGAGCAGGTCCACGTCGACGCGGCGTACACCCGCCTCGACGAGCTCCGCGAGCTCGCTGGTCAGCGCCTCGACGAGGTGCGGCGCACCTCCGGCGGCACGCCCGCAGCGCGCACCGAGCGCGACGCCTTCGCCATGCTCTACGAGGACCGCCTCACCACGCTGCGCGCGGTGGAGGACCGGCTCGTCTTCGGGCGCATGGACAGCCGACCCGCGAGCTCAGCGACGGGTGGAGCCCCGCCGGATGGCGAGGCGACGGATGGCGCCAGCGCGGGCGCCCCCGCCGAGGGGATCGACCCCGGGAGCCTCGAGACCCTCTACATCGGGCGCACGGGGCTGTCCGACGAGGCGCAGACCACCTTGCTCACCGACTGGCGCGCCCCCGCCGTCGAGCCGTTCTACCGGGCGACCGCCGCCGACCCCGGACGGGTGGTGCGCCGGCGCCACCTCAGCCTGAGGGGCAGGAGCGTCACCGCGCTCGAGGACGACGTGCTCACCACCGACGAGCTGGCCGCCGACGCCGTCGTGGCCGGCGGCGGGGCCCTCATGGCAGCCGTCAACGCCGCCCGCACCGGGCAGATGCGCGACATCGTGGCCACCCTCCAGGCCGAGCAGGACGAGGTGGTGCGCGCACCGCTGAACCAGGTGCTCGTGGTGCAGGGCGGCCCCGGCACCGGCAAGACCGCGGTCGCGCTGCACCGCGCGGCCTACCTGCTCTACGCCCACCGCGAGCGGATCGCCCGCTCCGGCGTGCTCATCGTGGGGCCCAACGCCGCGTTCCTGCGCTACATCGACCAGGTCCTGCCCTCCCTGGGCGAGACCGGCGTGGTGATGTCGACCCTCGGCGGTCTGTACCCCGGGGTGCGGGCGCTCGCCTCCGACCCCGACCACGCCGCCCGGCTCAAGGGTGAGGTGCGCGCCGCCGCGCTGGTGGCCGCGGCGGTCCGCCTGCGCCAGCGCATCCCCGCCCGCCCCGTGCGCGTCGACGTCGGCGGTGTGGGACCCCGGGGGTCGCGCCAGCTCCAGCTGCGGCCCGCCGCCGTGCGCGCCGCCCGCGACGCCGCCCGCGCCACGGGCGCGGACCACAACACCGCGCGGGTGACGTTCGTCAAGCGCCTGCTCGGCGAGCTCGTGCGTCAGAGCGCGGCGGCGTCGGGGGTGCGCCGCGAGGACCTCGACCCCGAGGTGCGCCGCGACATCGAGGGTGAGCTGCGCGAGTCGGTCGCGGTGCGCCGGGAGATCAACCTGCTGTGGATGCCGCTGGACCCCGTCGGCGTGCTCAGCGACCTGTGGGCCGACCCGGAGCGTCTCGCCGCAGCGGCCCGCCTCGCGCAGGAGCGGCGCCCGGCGCGCGGCCAGCCTGCGCTCGCGGCCTGGACCGACGCCGAGCTGGCGGCGCTGCACCGCGAGCGCGGCGCACCGCTGAGCGTCGACGACGTGCCCCTGCTCGACGAGCTCGCCGAGGTCATCGGCGAGCCGGTCTCGCGCAGCGGCGCCGACGCGGCCGCCCGCGCCGCCGCCGAGCGGAGCTCCCGCCTGGCCTACGCGGGGGCGGTCATCGAGAGCCACGCCACCGACGACACCGAGTCGCTCGAGGGCATGGCCGCCGGCCTCATGGACGCCGAGGACCTCGCCGACCGCTGGGACGTCTCCGGCTCGAGCGCCTCCGTCGCCGACCGCGCCGCCGCTGACCGCTCGTGGACGTACGGGCACCTCGTGGTCGACGAGGCCCAGGAGCTCTCGGCGATGGCCTGGCGGGTGCTGGCCCGCCGGTGCCCGTCACGCTCGATGACCGTGGTGGGCGATCTCGCCCAGACGTCCTCGGCCGCCGGCGCCGGGGCGCTCGGCCACGGCGGAGCGGCCGACACCGGCACCGGACCCGACGCCGGCACGGGCGGCTGGGAGGAGGCCCTGCAACCGGTGCTGGCGGGGAGGACCGGCTCCGGCCTGGACCTCAACCGCCCCTGGCACCTCGCCGAGCTCACGGTGAACTACCGCACGCCCCGGCAGGTCATGGAGCTCGCCGGCGCCACGCTGGCCGCGGCTGGCCTCGACGTGCCCGTGCCCAGCTCGGTGCGCGATGCC
>JARIBR010000161.1 GCA_029258695.1 Quadrisphaera sp. | reverse complement strand
GGGACGACAAGGGCCCGAAGATCACCATCATGAAGTTCAAGAACAAGACCGGCTACCGCCGCCGCCAGGGCCACCGCTCGAAGCTGACGCGCCTGCGCGTCACCTCGATCGGCTGACGACCCCCGGTCGGGCGGCGCAGCACCGCGTTCCCACCACCGTCCTCATCGCGCCCCGCGGCGCAGCACCAGTCCTCACGGAAGGCACCTCGATGGCTCACAAGAAGGGCGCGAGCTCCTCGCGCACCGGTCGCGACTCGAACGCCCCGCGTCTGGGCGTCAAGCGCTGCGGCGGCCAGGTCGTCAAGGCCGGCGAGATCATCGTCCGCCAGCGCGGCACCCACTTCCACCCCGGTGCGGGCGTGGGACGAGGCAAGGACGACACCCTGTTCGCCCTCGTCCCCGGCGCCGTGGAGTTCGGCACCACCCGGGGTCGTCGCGTCATCAACGTCGCCGCCCCGGCGCCGGAGCTCGCCGAGGCGGCCCCCGTCTCCTGAGCGTCACCGCGCCCGTACGAGACGGCCCCGTCGACCTCCGGTCGGCGGGGCCGCTCCGTGCGCGGCGCGGACCACGGCCCGCAGCGCGGGTGACCAGAAGCACGAGCGTCCCCCGCACGGGAGGCGAGAGCACGAGAGCGACGGAGGTGCGACGCGGTGGCAAGCTTCGTGGACCGGGTGGTCCTGCACGTCAGCGGCGGTGACGGCGGCCACGGCGTGGCGTCGGTGCACCGCGAGAAGTTCAAGCCCCTGGGCGGCCCGGACGGCGGCGACGGCGGCCACGGTGGCGACGTCGTCCTCGAGGTCGACCCGTCCACGGCCACGCTGCTCGACTTCCACCACACCCCGCACCGGCACGGTGGCAAGGGCGGTCAGGGCGCCGGAGACCTGCGTCACGGCGCGAACGGTGACGACGTGGTGCTCAAGGTCCCCGACGGCACCACCGTGCGCACGCCGTCGGGCACCCTCGTCGCCGACCTCCTCGGCGCCGGGACCCGCTTCGTCGTGGCCGCCGGGGGGCGCGGCGGTCTCGGGAACGCGGCGCTGGCCTCGACCAAGCGCAAGGCACCCGGGTTCGCCCTGCTCGGGGAGCCCGGTGAGGACGTCGACGTGGTGCTCGAGCTGCGCTCGATCGCCGACGTCGCGCTGGTGGGCTACCCGAGCGCCGGGAAGTCCTCGCTGGTCGCCGCGATGAGCGCCGCCCGCCCCAAGATCGCGGACTACCCGTTCACCACGCTGGTGCCGAACCTCGGGGTCGTGGCCGCGGGCTCCGAGCGCTTCACCATCGCCGACGTGCCCGGGCTGGTCCCCGGGGCCTCCGCCGGCCGAGGCCTCGGTCTGGAGTTCCTGCGCCACGTCGAGCGCTGCTCGGTGATCGTGCACGTCCTCGACGGGGCAGCCCTGGAGAGCGACCGGGACCCCCTGCACGACCTCGACGTCATCGACGCCGAGCTGGCCGCCTACGACGAGCTGCGCGCCCGCGCCGCCGCCGAGGCCGCGCAGGAGGCCGCCTCGAGGCCGGGCTCACGCCCCGAGGCGCCGATGGTCCCGCTGCGGGCGCGTCCGCGCATGGTCGTCATCAACAAGGCCGACGTGCCCGACGCCCGCGACATCGCGGAGATCGTCGCCCCTGACCTCGCCGAGCGCGGCATCACGGCGCACCTGGTCTCCGCGGCGAGCCACGAGGGGCTGCGCGAGCTGGCGTTCGCGATGGCCGCGCTGGTGCGCGAGGCCCGCGACGCGGCCCCCCCGCTGCCCCCGGCGCGCACCGTCCTGCGCCCCGCTCCGGTCGGCGGGGCTCCGTTCACGATCACCCGCGAGGCGTACGCGGGCGCCACCGACGGCGAGCTGTTCCGCATCGTCGGCGACAAGCCGCAGCGGTGGGTGAACCAGACGGACTTCGCCAACGACGAGGCCGTCGGCTACCTCGCGGACCGCCTCGCCCGCCTCGGGGTGGAGGAGGAGCTGCTGCGCGCCGGCGCCGTCGCGGGCTCCGAGGTGGTCATCGGCCCCGGCGACGACGCGGTGGTCTTCGACTGGGAGCCGACGCTCGTCGGCGGGGCGGAGCTCCTCGCCGGTCCGCGCGGGACGGACGCGCGCCTGGGCGTCGGCGAGCGTCCCACCCGCGGTGAGAAGCGGGACCGCTACGAGGCCAAGCGCGTCGCGCGCCGCGAGGCGAGGGCCGAGCTGGAGAGCGAGCGCCGCGCGGGCCACTGGGCCACGGCGGCCCCGGACCGCACGGCCTCGGAGGGCCCGGCGGCGGAGGGCTCCGCGGCGGACGGCGCGGCCTCTGCTGGAGCCTCCGGAGGAGACAGGGCCGAGGGCGAGGACGGACGTGGCCGCTGAGACGCCCCGCTCCGTGCTGCCGGGTGCCCGGCGCGTCGTCGTCAAGGTCGGCTCCTCCTCCCTCACCGCTCCGGGCGGCGGGCTCGACGCCGGCGCGCTCGACGCGCTCGTCGACACCCTCGCCGCCGTGCGGCGCTCGGGGCGTCAGGTGGTGCTGGTCTCCTCCGGCGCGATCGCGGCAGGCCTCGCCCCCCTCGGCCTGCGCCGCCGCCCCCACGACCTCGCGACCCAGCAGGCCGCGGCGTCCGTCGGCCAGGGCGAGCTGGTCGCACGCTACGCCGCGGCGGCGGCCCGCCACGGACAGCAGGTCGGCCAGGTGCTCCTGACCTCCGACGACCTGGTGCGCCGGGTGCGCTACGCCAACGCCCAGCGCACCCTCGACCGCCTGCTCGCCCTCGACGTCCTGCCCGTGGTCAACGAGAACGACACCGTGGCCACCGCGGAGATCTGCTTCGGCGACAACGACCGTCTCGCCGCGCTCGTCGCCCAGCTGGTGCAGGCCGACGCCCTGGTCCTGCTCACCGACGTCGACGCCCTCTACGACGCCGCCCCGAGCCGCCCGGGGGCCCGCCGCATCGCGCAGGTGGCGAGCGCGCAGGACTGGGCGGCCGTGGGGGCGGCCGACATCAGCGGCGTCGGCAGCGCCGTGGGCACCGGCGGCATGGTGACCAAGGTGGCCGCCGCACGCACCGCCACCTCAGCGGGCACCACCACCGTGCTCGGCGAGGCGGGCTCGCTGGCGCGCCTGCTCGCGGGCGAGGACGTCGGCACCGTCTTCGCCCGCACCGCAACGCGCCGGCGCTCGCGCCACCTGTGGGTGCGCCACGCCGCCGAGCCCAGCGGCACGCTCGTCCTCGACGCCGGCGCGGTGGACGCCGTGCGCACCCGCGGGGCGTCGCTGCTCGCGGCGGGCGTCGTCGCCGTCGAGGGCTCCTTCGGGGCCGGTGACGTCGTCGACCTCGTCGGGCCCGACGGTGACGTCGTCGCCCGCGGCGAGGTGGGTCACGCCTCCGACGACGTGCCCGCGATGCTGGGCCGCTCCAGCGCCGAGCTGGCCGTCGCCCTGGGTGCCGGCGCGGCCCGCGAGCTGGTCCACCGGGACCGCCTCGCCCTCGTCGACGGCGCGTGAGCCGGCCCGCCGCGCCTACCCTGGCGTCGTGACGACCACGCTTCCCGCCATGGACCCCGCCGCCGTCGAGGCCCCCTCCGGCCCCGGCGCCCGCACGCTCGTGCTCGACGCCCTGGCACGAGCGCGCTCGGCGTCGAAGGACCTCGCCGGTGCCACGCGCGCGGTGCGCGACGCCGGCCTGCACGCCGTGGCCGACGCCCTCGTGGCCGCCACCGACGAGCTCGTGGCCGCCAACGCCGCGGACCTCGACCGCGGGCGGGCGTCGGGGATGGCCGCCGGGATGCTCGACCGCCTCGCGCTGGACGCCCCGCGCATCGAAGCCATCGCTCAGGCGGTGCGCGCGCTCGCCGCGCTGCCCGACCCGGTGGGCCGCGTGCGGCGCGGCTCGACCCTGCCCAACGGCCTGCGCGTCACGCAGGTGCAGGTGCCGCTCGGGGTGCTGGGCATCGTCTACGAGGCCCGCCCGAACGTCACCGTCGACGCCGCCGCGCTGGCCCTGAAGTCCGGCAACGCCGCGGTGCTGCGCGGGGGGAGCGCGGCGCAGGGGTCCAACACCGCGCTGATCGCCGTGATCGCCCGCGCGCTGGCCTCCGTGGGGTTGCCCGCCGACGCGGTGGTGGGGATCGACGCCGCCGGCCGCGAGGGCGTGGGCGTCCTGCTCACCGCCCGCGGGCTCGTCGACCTCGTCATCCCGCGTGGCGGCGCAGGGCTGATCTCCCGCGTCATCGCCGAGGCGACGGTGCCCACGGTCGAGACGGGCGTCGGCAACTGCCACGTCTACGTCGACGCCAGCGCCGACCTCGACGAGGCGCTGGCCATCTGCCTCGACGCGAAGGTCTCCCGGCCCAGCGTCTGCAACGCCGCCGAGACGATCCTCGTCCACGCCGACGTTGCCGACGCCTTCCTCCCGCGGCTGCTGGGCGCGCTGGGCGGCGCGGGCGTGGTCGTCCACGGCGACGACGCCGCGCGCGCCTCCGGGTCGTCCGCCGCGGTGACGCCGGTGACGCCGGCCGCCTACGCCACGGAGTTCAACGCCCTGGAGGTCGCGCTGGGCGTCGTGCCGAGCCTGGCGGCGGCGCTGGAGCACATCGAGCGGTACACCTCCGGGCACACCGAGGCGATCGTCACCACGGACACCCGGGCCGCCGACGCGTTCGTCGCCGGCACCGGCTCGGCCGCGGTCATGGTCAACGCCTCCACGCGCTTCACCGACGGCGGGGAGCTGGGCCTCGGCGCCGAGGTGGGCATCTCCACGCAGAAGCTCCACGCGCGGGGGCCGATGGGCCTCGACGAGCTGACGACCACGCGCTGGCTCGTGCGCGGCGACGGGCACGTGCGCGGCTGAGCGGGCACCCTCCGCCGTCCCGCCGTGGTAGCGCGCGCTCGCGAGCGCGCCGGCGCGCCGTCGTGTGCCACGATGTCGCCATGTCAGCGCTGCTCACCCTCGCCGTCCTCCTCACCACCGAGGAGTCGGCGGAAGAGGCCGGCTTCACCCAGAGCGTCGAGATCCTGCCGATCGGCTGGGCGCTGATCTTCGCCGGGACCTTCCTCGCGCTGTTCCTCGTGACGCTCGCGTTCCGCAGCCAGGGCAAGCGGCACTGAGCGCCGACGCCGGGCGCCCCGCGCGCTCCGTCCCCGCGCCGACGGAGCCGTCCGAGCCGCCCGAGGTCGCGCCCGCCGCCGACCGCCCCCGCCGGGTGGGCGTCATGGGTGGCACGTTCGACCCCGTCCACCACGGGCACCTCGTCGCGGCCAGCGAGGTCGCGTCGCGGTTCGAGCTCGACGAGGTGGTCTTCGTGCCCACCAACCTCCCGTGGCAGAAGGCCGACCGCGCGGTGACCCCCGCGGAGCACCGCTACCTCATGACGGTCATCGCCACCGCCGCCAACCCGCAGTTCACGGTGAGCCGGGTCGACATCGACCGCGGGGGCCCGACGTACACCGTGGACACCCTCTCCGACATCGCCGCGCTCGAGCCGGGCGCGCAGCTGTTCTTCATCACCGGCGCCGACGCCCTGGCCGCGATCATCACCTGGAAGGACGCCGACCGGGCCTTCAGCCTCGCCGAGCTCGTCGGCGTCACCCGCCCCGAGCACGACCTCGACGTGGACCACCTGCCGGAGCACCTGCTCGCCCACCTCCACCTCCTCGAGGTGCCCGCGCTGGCGATCTCGTCGACGGAGGTGCGCGACCGCGTGGCGCAGGGCCGCCCGGTCTGGTACCTCGTCCCCGACGGCGTGGTGCGCTACATCGACAAGCACCGGCTGTATCGCGGCGGGGAGCAGTACCCGCTCTACCCCTCCTGAGCCGGGGCGTTCTCCTCGAGGAACTCGTAGACCGCGGCGGTGTCGACGCCGGAGCGGAAGTCCACCGGGGCGGTGGCGAGCAGCGAGGACGGCGTGCGGGCGGTCGCCGCCGAGGCCCCGGCCCACCGTCTCGCGAGCGCCGGGGAGGGGGAGCGGCAGCACGACGGGTCGGGGCACCGGGAGGTGCTGCGCTCGGGGGTCTCACGGCCGCGGAACCACCTCACGTGCGCGAACGGGACGCCGACGCTGATGGAGTGCTCGACGCCCTCGGCGGCCTGGGTGCGCGAGGTGCACCAGTACGTGCCCGACGGGGTGTCGGTGTACTGGGAGTAGGGGCTGAGCTGGTCGGGGACGGAGAAGACCACGCGGGCGGTCCAGTGCCGGCACACCG
>JARIBR010000103.1 GCA_029258695.1 Quadrisphaera sp. | reverse complement strand
CGCCACCACGCACGCCACCGCCGAGCGCGTCGGTGAGCTGGCCGGGATCAGCGCGGGCGACGTCGTGGTGTGCTCCACCGGGCTCATCGGCGTGAGCTTCTCGCGCGAGCGCCTGCTCGCCGGGGTCGAGGAAGCCCACGCCGCCCTGTCGAGGAGCGGCGGCTCGGACGCGGCGCTCGCCATCACCACCACCGACACCCACCACAAGGAGGCTGCGGCGGTCCACCCGTCGGGCTTCACCGTCGGGGGGATGGCCAAGGGCGCGGGCATGCTCGCCCCCTCGCTGGCGACGATGCTCGTGGTGCTCACCACCGACGCCGACGTGCCCGCGCCCGAGCTCGACGCCGCGCTGAGGGCCGCGACCGCCGCCACGTTCGACCGCGTGGACTCCGACGGCTGCCAGTCCACCAACGACACCGTGGTCCTCATGGCCTCCGGGGCCTCCGGGGTGGTCCCCGACCCGCAGGCCCTCGCGGACGCGGTGCGCGACGTCTGCCACGACCTCGCGATGCAGCTGGTCCGCGACGCCGAGGGCGCCGACCACGACATCGCCATCACCGTCACCGGCGCGACCACCGAGGCCGACGCCCTCGAGGTGGGCCGCTCCATCGCCCGCAACAACCTCTTCAAGGCGGCCATCTTCGGCCGCGACCCCAACTGGGGCCGCGTCATGGCGGCCATCGGCACCACGGGCGCCACCTTCGACCCCCTGACCCTCGACGTGAGCCTGAACGGCGTCATGGTCTGCCGTGACGGCGGTGCCGGGGACGACCCGGGCGCCGTCGACCTCGCGCCGCGCGACGTCGCCGTCCTCGTCGACCTGCACGCCGGCGCCGCCCAGGCGACGGTCTGGACCAACGACCTCACCCACGCGTACGTCCACGAGAACAGCGCGTACTCCTCGTGAGCGCCGCTCCCGAGACGCCGCAGACCGGCTCGTCCAGCCCCAGCGACGGGATGAGCGCCGCCGCCCGCGCCGCGGTCCTCGTCGAGGCCCTCCCGTGGCTGCAGCAGCTCGCCGGCTCCCTCGTGGTGGTCAAGTACGGCGGCAACGCCATGGTCGACCCGGAGCTGAAGCGGTCCTTCGCCGAGGACGTCACGCTCCTGCGCCTGGTGGGCCTGCGTCCCGTCGTCGTGCACGGCGGAGGGCCGCAGATCTCCTCGATGCTCGAGCGCCTCGGCATCGCGAGCGAGTTCCGCGGGGGGCTGCGGGTGACCACCCCCGAGGCCATGGACGTGGTGCGCATGGTGCTCACCGGATCCGTCTCCCGCGAGCTCGTGGGGCTCCTCAACACCTTCGGGCCCCACGCGGTCGCCATCTCGGGGGAGGACGCCGGGTTGTTCAGCGCCCAGCGGCGCCCGGCGCTCGTCGACGGCGAGGAGGTCGACGTCGGCCTCGTCGGGGACGTCGTCGGCGTGGACCCGGCCGCGGTCCTCGACATCCTCGGTGCCGGGCGCACCCCGGTGGTCTCCTCCGTCGCCCCCGAGGTCGACGGCGCGGGGACGCTCAACGTCAACGCCGACACCGCCGCTGCGGCGCTCGCGGTGGCGCTGGGCGCGGCGAAGCTCGTGGTCCTCACCGACGTCGCCGGGCTGTACGCCAGCTGGCCCGACCCCGGCTCCCTGATCACGCGCACCACCGCCGCCGAGGTCGAGGCGATGCTGCCGACGCTCGCCTCGGGGATGGTCCCGAAGATGGAGGCGTGCCTGCGGGCGGTGCGCGGCGGGGTGGCGCGGGCCCACGTGATCGACGGGCGTGTGCCGCACGCGCTCGTGCTGGAGGTCCTGAGCGACGCAGGGGTGGGGACGATGGTGGAGGCATGAGCGCCGTGAGCCAGGGCGACCTGGGGGCCGGGGTCCTGCGCGGGCTCGACACCGCGGGGTCCGACGTCATGGCGCGCCACGCTGCCTCGATCCTCGGCACCTACGGCACGCCGCAGCGCGTGCTCGTGCGCGGGGAGGGAGCGCTGGTCTGGGACGCGGACGGCCGGCGCTACGTCGACCTCCTCGCCGGCATCGCCACCGCGGTCCTCGGCCACGCGCACCCGACGCTCACCGCCGCGGTCACCGCGCAGATGGCGACCCTCGGGCACGTCTCGAACTTCTTCGCGACCCCCGTGCAGGTGGCGCTCGCCGAGCAGCTGCTGCGCGTGCTCGACGCGCCGGACGGATCGGGGGTGTTCTTCGCCAACTCCGGCGCCGAGGCCAACGAGGCGGCCTTCAAGATGGCGCGTCGCACCGGTCGACCGCGCGTGATCGCGGCGCAGGGCGCCTTCCACGGGCGGACGATGGGCGCGCTGTCGTTGACGGCGAACCCGGCGTACCGCGAGCCGTTCGAGCCCCTGGTCCCCGGGGTGGAGCGCGTGCCCTTCGGCGACGTCGACGCCCTCGCCGCCGCCGTGGCGGCCGATCCCGGCGCCGTGGCCGCGGTCTTCCTCGAACCCGTCCAGGGCGAGGGCGGCGTGCTGCCCGCACCCCCGGGCTATCTCGAGGCCGCACGGGCCATCACCGCGCAGGCCGGCGCGCTGCTCGTCCTTGACGAGGTGCAGACCGGCATGGGACGCACGGGGGAGTGGTTCGCCCACCAGGTGCGCGGCGACGGCCCGTCCCTCGGGCTGGCGGCCGGGACGCACCCGGACGTCGTGACGCTCGCCAAGGGGCTCGGCGGCGGGGTGCCGATCGGCGCGGCCGTGGCACTCGGCGAGCGCGCCGCCTCCCTGCTGGGCGCCGGCATGCACGGCAGCACGTACGGCGGGAACCCGCTGTCGTCGGCCGCCGGCCTGGCCGTGATCCACACCGTCGAGCGTGACGACCTCCTCGGCGCCGCCCGGCGCATCGGCGCCACGCTCACCGACGCCGTCGCCGGGCTCGGCGCAGGAGCGGGCCACCCGCTGCTCGCCGGGGTGCGCGGCGTGGGCGCCCTGCAGGCCCTGGTGCTGACGCACCCCGTGGCGAAGGCCTTCGCCGCCGCGGCGCTGGACGCCGGCTTCATCGTCAACGCCGTCGCGCCCGACGCCGTGCGCCTGGCGCCCCCGCTGGTGCTCACCGGTGACCAGCTGTCCGAGCTCACCAGCGCGCTGCCCGAGCTGCTGGACGCCGCCTCGAGAACCCAGGAGAGCCCGTGACCGCGACGCCCCAGCACTTCCTGCGCGACGACGACCTCACCCACGACGAGCAGGCCGACGTGCTGCGCAGGGCGCTGGCCCTCAAGGCCGCGCGGGCCGCCCGCCGGGCCGGGCCGCGGCCGCTCGCCGACCCCGTCCTCGGGCCCCGGCCCGTCGCGCTGGTCTTCGACAAGCACTCCACGCGCACCCGGCTGTCCTTCTCCACCGGCGTCCTCGAGCTCGGTGGCTTCCCCCTGGTGCTCGATGCCGCGACGTCCCAGCTCGGGCGCGGGGAGCCCGTCGCCGACACCGCGCGCGTCCTCGGGCGCCAGGTCGCCGCGATCGCCTGGCGCACCGGCCCGCAGGAGGGCCTGGAGGAGATGGCCGCCCACGCCGGGGTCCCGGTGGTCAACGCGCTGACCGACCTGCTCCACCCCTGCCAGGTGCTCGCTGACCTCATGACCATCGCCGAGCGGCGCGGCGGCGTGGACGCCCTGGCCGGCACGAGGCTCGCCTACGTCGGGGACGGGGCGAACAACATGGCCCACAGCTACCTCCTCGGCGGGGCCGTCGCCGGCCTGCACGTGCGCGTGGGCACGCCCGCGGCGCTCGCGCCCGACGCCGGCGTGCTCGCCGACGCCCAGCGCGTCGCCGCGCGGACGGGAGGTTCCGTCGAGGTGGTGGGGTCGGCCGCGCAGGCTGCAGCCGGCGCCGACGTGGTCGCCACCGACACGTGGGTGTCCATGGGCGAGGAGGAGGGTTCGGGCGAGCGCGTCGAGTCGCTGAGGGGTTACGCGGTCACCGCTGGGCTGATGGCCGGCGCCGCGCCGGACGCCGGGGTGCTGCACTGCCTGCCGGCGTACCGCGGGCTGGAGATCGAGGCCGACCTGCTCGACGGGCCCGGGTCCTGGGTGTGGGACGAGGCGGAGAACCGCCTGCACGCGCAGAAGGCGCTGCTCGCCACCCTCCTCGAGGCCGCGGCGTGAGCGAGAGCGCGCCACCGACCCGCGCGGCGCGGCACGCGAGGATCACGGCGATGCTCGCCTCGACCGGGTACCGCAGCCAGTCCGAGATCGCCAGGGCCCTGGCGCAGGCGGGCGTGGCGGTCACGCAGGCCACCCTCTCCCGCGACCTCGACGAGCTCGGCGCCACGAAGGTCCCCACCCCTCAGGGCCGGTTCTACGCCGTGCCGCCGGAGGGCGGCCACAGCGGCGAGCCACGCTCCGGCGCCGCGCCGGGAGCCGGGTGGTCCGACGTCCGCCTGGCGCGGCTGGCCGAGGAGGTCCTCACCGGCGTCGACACCTCCGGTGACCTCGTCGTCGTCCGGACCCCGCCCGGTGCCGCCCAGTTCCTCGCCAGCGCCCTGGACCGCGCGGCGCTCGCCCCCGTCGTCGGGACCATCGCCGGCGACGACACCGTCCTGCTCATCGCGCGG
>JARIBR010000047.1 GCA_029258695.1 Quadrisphaera sp. | reverse complement strand
GCAGGGACCGCCGACCAGCCGTCTGGCGCAGGCGGCCACGGCGCAGGACTTCTCGCTGGCCGCCGCGATCGGGCGCCCGCGCGACGTCGTCGAGTCGGCGCTGCCCACGCTGGCCTTCGTCGTCGTGTTCACCCTCACGAGCGACCTCCAGCTGTCCGTCACCATCGCCCTCGTCGCGGCAGCCGCCTCCCTCGTGCTCCGGGCGCTCACCCGGCAACCGCTGGCGCCGGCGCTCGCGGGCGCCGTGGTCGTCGGGGTCTGCGCGCTCCTGGCCGCTCGCACGGGCCGCGCGGAGAACTTCTACGTCCCCGGCCTCGTCATCAACGCGGTGTACGGCTCGGTGCTGGCGCTCTCCGCCGTGAGCTGGCCCCGCGTGGGGTCCTTCCCCGCGGTGGGCCTCGTGGTCGGCCCGCTGAGCGTCGGCGCCGGCTGGCGGGCCGACGCGGCGCGGATGCGGGTGTACCGGCGCCTCACCCTCCTGCTCGCCCTGATGTTCGCCGCACGTCTTGCCGTCCAGCTGCCGCTGTTCTGGGCCGGCGCGGTCGCCGCTCTCGGCGTGGTGAAGCTCGTCATGGGCCTCCCGCTCACCGCCGGCTTCGTGTGGGTCGCGTGGGTGGCGCTGCGCCGCACGCCGCCGCAGGTGGCCGGCACCGAGGACCCGGCCGTGCCAGGGGAGGTCAGCGAGCACCGCTGAGCGGCTCCGCGCCGAGCGCGTCCGTCCCCGCGCCACGTCCGCCCGGCTCGGGCGGCGTCAGCCCCTCGTCCGCCCCAGCAGGGCAGCCAGCTCACGCTCCGAGACCTCGGTGGTCAGCAGCAGCAGCTCGTCACCGCCCTCGAGCGTGCGGTCCGGTGCGGGTGCGAGCGGCCGGCCGTCACGGATGATCGCGGTCAGGACGGTGTCGGCGGGCCAGCTCACGTCCCCGACCCGGATCCCGGCCATCGCGCTGTCCCCCGCCAGGGTCAGCTCCACCATCGTGGCCTGGCCTCGCTGGAAGGTGAACATGCGCACCAGGTCGCCGACGGTCACCGCTTCCTCGACGAGCGCCGTCATCAACCGCGGCGTCGAGACCGCCACGTCGACGCCCCACGCCTCGTCGAACATCCACTCGTTGGCGGGGTTGTTGACGCGCGCCACGGTGCGGGTGACGCCGTACTCGGTCTTCGCCAGCAGCGAGGTGACGAGGTTCGCCTTGTCGTCGCCGGTGGCGGCGACCATCACGTCGGCGCTGTCCAGCCCGGCCTCCACGAGGGAGTCGATCTCGCACGAGTCGGCGAGCAGCCACTGCGCGTCCGGCACGGAGGACAGCCGCATCGCGGCCGCGGACTTGTCCAGGAGCAGCACCTCGTGGCCGCTGTCGAGCAGCTCGCGGGCGATGGACCGGCCCACGCTCCCCGCTCCGGAGATGACGACGCGCACGCCTCAGTCCTCCAGCGCCGGGGGAGCGGCGAGGGCGTCGGCCACCTGACGGGCGTGGTCGACCTCGACGATCAGGTGCAGCAGGTCGCCGTCCTGGTGCACGGTCTCCGCGCTGGGCAGCATCGCCCGCCCGAAGCGCGTGACGAACGCCACGCGCGCACCCAGCCGCGCCTCGATGCTGGTCAGCCGGGTCCCGACCCAGGCCACGTCGACCGGCGCCTGGACCAGGAGCAGCGCCCCGGAGGGCTCCCGGTAGGAGGCGAGCGCTCCCTGGGGGAGCATCCGCCGCAGGATCTGGTCCGTCGCCCACGGCACGGTGGCCACGGTGGGGATGCCGAGCCGCTCGTACACCTCGGCGCGCCGGGGGTCGTAGATGCGCGCGACCACGTTGACCACGCCGAACGTCTCCCGGGCGACGCGGGCACCGAGGATGTTGGAGTTGTCCCCGGAGGAGACCGCCGCGAACGCCTCGGCGGTCTCGATGCCGGCCTCGCGCAAAGTGGCGCGGTCGAAACCGACCCCCGTGATCGTGCGCCCGGGGAACGAGGGACCCAGGCGCCGGAAGGCGTCCGCGCTCTGGTCCACGACGGTCACGTCGTGGCCCAGGCGGACCATCGAGGTCGCCAGCGCGGACCCCACCCGTCCGCACCCCATGATCACCGCGTGCACGGAACCACCTCCGGGCGCGGACGCTACACGCCACCGGGCGCGGGCGTACCGTGGTCGTCCGTGCCCACCACCGGCGCCCTCAAACGCCTCCTCGTCGGGCGTCCGTACCGCTCCGACGCCCTCGGGGAGACGCTGCTCCCCAAGCGCATCGCCGTCCCCGTCTTCGCCTCCGACGCGCTCTCGTCGGTCGCCTACGCCCCCGACGAGATCCTCCTGACCCTCGCGATCGCGGGGGTCACCGCGATCGCCGTCTCCCCGTGGGTGGCCCTCGCCGTCGCCGCCGTGCTGCTCACGGTCATCGCCAGCTACCGCCAGACCGTCCACGCCTACCCCTCCGGCGGCGGGGACTACGAGGTGGTCACGGAGAACCTCGGCCGCCGCGGCGGTGTCGCGATCGGGTCGGCGCTGCTCGTGGACTACGTGCTCAC
>JARIBR010000021.1 GCA_029258695.1 Quadrisphaera sp. | reverse complement strand
CCAGATCTTCTCGATGCCGAACCCGAGGAGGTTCGAGGCCGTGAGGATCGAGGACTCGATGTGGCTGCCGATCCCCACCACGGCGGTCTCGAACTCGTCGATGGCCAGCTGGCGCAGGGCCTGCTCGTTGGTGGTGTCCACGCGCGCGACCTGGGTGAGCTGCCCGTGGAGGGACTGGACGACGCCCTCGTCGGTGTCGACGCCGAGCACCTGGCGCCCGTCCTCCATGAGCTGCAGCGCCAACGCTCGGCCGAAGCGGCCCAGACCGAGGACCACGACGGAGTCGGCGCGGTCCCCGATGCCCGCTGGCGATGACGCGAACGGGTTCCTCACCGCGTCCCCTCCCTGATGTCGACGGCGCCGCCCGCGGTGCGCGGGGGCGTGGTGCTGGCAGGCCCTGGCCGGCTCACCCGATGATCGGGCGCTCCGACGGGAGCCCGTAGAGACGCTTGCTCTTGCGACGACGCAACGACAGCGCCGTGGCGACGGTGATCGGCCCGAGCCGGCCGGTCAGCATGACCAGGCACAGCAGGAGCTGCCCGGCCACCGGCAGCTCCGCGCTGAGGTTCGTGGACAGGCCCGTGGTGGAGAAGGCCGAGACCACCTCGAAGAGCGTACGGTCCAGCGACGCGCCTCCGATCACCGTCAGCACCACGGTGGCCACGACGACCATGCCGGTGGCGAGCAGCCCGATCGAGACGGACAGCGTCACCACGGACATCGGGAGGCGGCGGCGGAACGCGGTGACCACCTCCTCGCCCCTGGCCTCGGCGACGATGACGAAGAACAGCACCGCCGCCGTCGTCAGCTTGATGCCCCCGGCGGTGCCTCCCGGGCCGGAGCCGAAGAACATCAGCACGTCGAGGACGAGGAGGGAGGAGCCCCTCAGCTGGGAGACGTCGACCGTCGTGAGGCCGGACGACCGCGACGCCATGGTCTCGAAGACCCCGCTGCCCAGCTTCTCCCCGAGGCTCAGCGGCCCCAGGGTGCCGGTGTTGGACCACTCCAGGGCGACGAGGGCGGCGAAGGCCACCGGCAGGATGACCACGGTGGACCCGATCACCAGCGCGGTGTTGAGGCTCCAGTGGCGGGCCCGCCGGCGTCGCGTGGCGCGGACGTTGCGGGCGATCTCGAAGAGCACCGGGAAGCCGAAGCCCCCGAGGAGGACCGCGACGATGATCGGGACGATCATCCACGGGTCGTCGCGGAAGCGGATCAGCGAGTCGCTGTACAGGGCGAACCCGGCGCAGTTGAACGCCGACACGGCGTGGAACACGCCCTGCCAGGCGGCCTGCAGCGGCGAGGTGCCGTAGCCGATCGCGAGCCGCAGCCCGAGGACCACGGCGACGACCGCCTCGATGCCCAGCGAGGTGCGGACCACGTTCGCGAGCACGCTGCGCACGTCACCGGGGCCGATGCTGCGCGTCTCGGCGATGGCTCCGATCGCCGAGGCCAGCCCGAAGCGCCGGAATGTCAGCAGGCCCAGCAACGACGCCGAGGTCATGATGCCGAGCCCCCCGACCTGGACGAGGACGAGGATGACGACCTGCCCCAGCGGGGTCCAGTGGGAGGCGGTGTCGACGACGGTCAGACCCGTCACGGTCACGGCTGAGACGGCCGTGAAGAACGCCTCGACGAGGCGAGGGGCCCCCGGCGCCGCGGAGGCCAGCGGCACCATGAGGGACGCGGTGCCGACCACCACGAGCACGACGAACGAAGCGACGACGAACTGGGCCGGCGTCGAGGGCCTGAGGAAGGCGGCGAGGCGACGGCGGGCCGCCGTCAGCCCTCGCGAGGCCGGCCCCCGGTCGCGGTCGGGCGACCTGGCGGCGGCGCGGACGCCGGTGCGAAACACCGGGCGAGGCTACGCGCTCCCCGACCGCTCGCGGAGCGGCCTAGGCTCGGTGACCGTGGCGGACCAGCTCGACGTGCTCGTGACCGTGGTCTGCGGTCTCGTCATCGCGCTCGGGGTGGTCGGCTCCGCGGTGCAGGTCCTGCCCGGGCCGCTCCTCGTCGCCGCCGCCACGCTCGGGTGGGCGCTGGTCCAGCAGACCTGGATCGGGTGGACCGCCTTCGGGGTCGCCGCCGCGGTGCTCGTCGCGGGCCAGGTGCTCGAGTGGTTCCTGGCGGGCCGCACGCTGGTGCGCGCGAAGATCCCGCGGTCCGCGATCCTGCTGGCTGCGGTCGCCGGGATCGTGGGGTTCTTCGTCATCCCGGTCGTCGGGCTGCCGCTGTTCTTCGTCGGCGCCCTGTTCCTCGTCGAGCTGGCCCGCCTGCGCACGGTGGCCGCCGCGTGGCCGTCCACGGTCACGGCGCTGAAGGCCGTGGGGATCCTCGTCCTCGTCGAGCTGGCAGCGTCCCTGGTCGCAGCGGGGGCGTGGGGCGTCGCCGTCGCGGGCACCTACCTGCGCTGAGGCAGGCACCCGCGGCGGTCGCTCACCGTCAGTCCAGGTAGTCGCGCAGCACCTGGGAGCGAGAGGGGTGACGCAGCTTCGACATCGTCTTGCTCTCTATCTGCCGGATGCGCTCGCGCGTGACCCCGTAGACCTTGCCGATCTCGTCGAGCGTCTTGGGCTGGCCGTCCGTGAGGCCGAAACGCATGGACACCACGCCGGCCTCGCGCTCGGACAAGGTGTCGAGCACGGAGTGCAGCTGCTCCTGGAGCAGGGTGAAGCTCACCGCGTCCGCCGGGACCACGGCCTCGGAGTCCTCGATGAGGTCACCGAACTCGCTGTCGCCGTCCTCGCCGAGCGGGGTGTGGAGCGAGATGGGCTCGCGCCCGTACTTCTGGACCTCGACGACCTTCTCGGGCGTCATGTCCAGCTCGCGCGCCAGCTCCTCCGGCGTGGGCTCACGACCGAGGTCCTGGAGCATCTGGCGCTGCACGCGCGCCAGCTTGTTGATGACCTCGACCATGTGCACCGGGATGCGGATGGTGCGGGCCTGGTCAGCCATGGCCCGGGTGATGGCCTGGCGGATCCACCACGTGGCGTACGTGGAGAACTTGTACCCCTTGGTGTAGTCGAATTTCTCCACGGCGCGGATGAGGCCGAGGTTGCCCTCCTGGATGAGGTCGAGGAAGAGCATGCCGCGTCCGGTGTACCGCTTCGCGAGCGAGACCACGAGGCGCAGGTTCGCCTCGAGGAGGTGGTTCTTGGCCATGCGCCCGTCGTGGGCGATCCACTGGAGCTCGCGGTGGTACGCCGGGTCGAGGTCACCCGGGGAGCTCATCTTCTCCTCGGCGAACAGGCCGGCCTCGATGCGCTCGGCCAGCTCGACCTCCTGCTCGGCGTTGAGGAGGGCGACCTTGCCGATCTGCTTGAGGTAGTCCTTGACCGGGTCGGCCGTGGCTCCCGCGGTGGCGACCTGCTGCGCGGGGGCGTCGTCGTCGTCCGCGTCGGAGACCACGAAGGACGACGACGCGGTGGTCGGGGCGCTGGGGGCCGGGCTCTCCTCGGCCTCGTCGGGCTCTGCGGCGACCGGCACCTCGGCGGCCGGCTCGGCGGCGGCCGGCTTCTTCGCGCGCGAGGGACGGACGCGCGCCGCCCGGGCGCGCGGGGCCTTGGCGGGCGTCTCGGCGGTGGCGCCGGCGTCGGCGTCCGAGGAGGCGTCAGAGGTCCCCGCCGACTCGTCCGTCGCCGCGGTGGCGCTCGTCGCCGTGGCGCTGGCGCTCGTCGTCGTGGCCGACTTCGCCCGGGACGCGCGCTTGCGGGGCGCCGGTGCGCTGTCCGGTGCTGCGTCCTCGACCGGGGGGGTGGGCGCGGTCCCGGCGGCAGCGACGGTGTCGGCGGTGTCGGCCGCGTCGGCGGTGTCGGCGGGCGTGGCACGGCTGCGGCGGACCGGGCTGCTGGTGGAGGCGGCCTTGGTGCGCGGCGACCTCGTTGACGTCGCCGCCGCGGTGGCCGGTGCGGCGACGATGACGGACACGTCAGCGCTCTCGAGCGCGCGCAGCACGGCCTTGACGCGCTTCATGGGGATCTCGGCGGCATCGCAGGCAGCGCGCACGCTCGACGCGTCCACGGAACCGTGGGTGGTGCCCTCGTGGAGCAGCTCGGCCAGGCGGGGGTGGTCGAACTCGGGCGGCAGGGTGGGTGTGGTCACCGACGGCACGGACTGCCTTTCGTCGTGGAACGGCTGGGTGGGGCTCAGCGGTGCTGGACGGGGTTCGACCGTCCACCAACGCCATCGGGCGCGCTCACCCGGGATACAAGGTCCAACGCCGCCGCACACCGCTTCGTTCCCCCGTCCGGGGGCTTTCGGGCGCGCGTCGCCGAGGTCGTGGTCAAGGGCTCATCGTGCCACACCGGTGCGCTCCCGGGGCGGCTCGTGTCAGGAACGGGCCTTGACCGCCAGCACGGGGCACGGCGCCTCCAGCAGGATGCGCTGCGCGTGGGAGCCCAGCAGGAGCTTCCCGACGGGGGTGCGCTGACGCAGCCCGATGACGATGAGCTCGGCCGAGCGGCGGACCGCCGCGCCCAGGATGTCCTCCGCCGCCTCGGGCGTCGGGGACGGCTCCTGCACGCGGAAGACCCGCCCGGTCCCGGCGAGAGCGGCGCCCAGGTCCTCGAGGTCGCTCGCGAGCGCGCGCTGCACCCCGCCGGGGTCGTCCGGGTCGGTGCGGGTGGTGTTGACCACCAGCACGTCCAGCCCGCGCGCCACCGACTCCGCTCCGGCGCGGGCGAGCGCCGCGCGTCCCTCGGTGGTCGCGGAGTACCCCACGACGATCGACATCCGAGCCTCCTCAGCCGCCAGCGATCCTCGCGGGCAGGCGATTGTCTCCCGGCCCGGGGATGCTTCGCACCCGATCCCCGGCGACGCCGGACGCCGCGCGCCGGCGACTCCCCGCGCGGTCCCGCGTCCGCGCCGCTTACCGTGGGGCCCGTGGCGCAGGGTGACGGCAACGGCTGGGTGGAGTGCGGGTGCGGGCACCGCCACTGGGGTCGGCACGGCGCCGCCGGCCTGGCGCTGGTCCGCGGCGCTCCGGGCCCCGACGCGAGCCCCGACGCGAGCGACGGTCTGGGCCAGGGTGAGGTGCTCCTGCAGCTCAGGGCGGGCTGGACGCACCACGGCGGCACGTGGGGGTTTCCCGGCGGCGCCCGCGACAGCCACGAGAGCACGGCCGACGCCGCGCTGCGCGAGGCCCACGAGGAGGTCGGCCTGGACCCCGGCGCCGTCGAGGTGGTCATCGAGCAGGTCACCACCGACCACGATGGCTGGGGCTACACCGTCGTCGTGGCCACCCCGAGCGGGCCGCTCGCCCCCCGGGCGGCGAGCGCCGAGACCGACGCCGTCGCGTGGTTCCCGCTCGGCGAGGTGGCCGGAGCGCCGCTCCACCCGGCCCTGGCGCAGGGCTGGGACACGCTCGCCCCGGTCCTGGTCGCCGCGCTCAGGCGCCCGGCGCCGCGACCTCCCGGCGGCTGACCCTGACCCTGCGCGGCCCCGACGCGCCCGTGGGACCCGGCGGCCCGTCAGCCCTCCTCGCGGTCGCGGGAGCCGTCGCCAGCCGTGCGCCGGACCCGGCAGCGCTGAGGAGCTCACGGGCGATCCCGCCCACCGCCGCGGCCTCGAGCAGGAAGCCGTCGTGGCCGTAGGGCGAGGTCACGAGGTCGATGCCGGGGGCCGAGGGCACGTGGTCCGCGATCTCCTGGGACTGGTGCTGCGGGAAGAGCCGGTCGCTGTCCAGGGCCACGACCCGGGTCAGCGCCCGGACCTGCGAGAGAGCCTGCGGCACGCCGCCGCGACCTGCTCCGACGTCGTGGCTCTGCATGGCGGCGGACAGCGTGACGTAGGAGCCGGCGTCGAAGCGGCCCACCAGCTTCGCCGCCGCGTGGTCGAGGTACGACTCCACGGCGAAGCGGCCCCCGCGCAGCGGGTCCTCCGAGCCCTGCGGCTCGCGCCCGAAGCGCGTCTCGAGCTCTGGGGCGCTGCGGTAGGTGAGGTGGGCGATGCGCCTGGCCTCACCCAGGCCGCGCGCCGGACCGGCTCCCGGCGGGGCGCCGTGGTAGTCGCCGCCGGCCCACCCGGGGTCGCCGCGCACCGCGGTCTGCTCCACGGACCACCAGGCGATCTGGTCGGCGCTGGCCCGCGCGCACGTGGCCAGGGCCAGCAGCCGCTCCACGCGGTGGGGATGGCCGACGGCCCACTCCACCGCGCGCATCCCCCCCATCGAGCCTCCCACGACGAGGTGCCAGGCGTCGACGCCGAGGTGGTCGGCCAGGCGCGCCTCGGCCTCGACCTGGTCGCGGGTGGTCAGGGCGGGGAAGCGGGATCCCCACGCGGCGCCGTCGCCCGCGGTGCTGGAGGGTCCGGTGCTGCCCTGGCACCCCCCGAGGACGTTGGGCGCCACCACGGCGTACCGGTCGGTGTCCAGGGGCGCTCCGGGCCCGACCATCGCGGGCCACCACCCCGGCGAGGGGTGCCCCGGCTCCTGCACCCCGACGACGTGGCTGTCCCCGGTCAGGGCGTGGAGGACGAGGACGACTCCCTCGGCCTCGCGCGGGGGCGGCCACCAGGTCTCGTAGGCCAGGCGCACCCCGGGCAGGACCTGCCCGCTGGTGAGCGGCAGGTCACCGAGGTCGGCGAAGCGGCGCCGCCCGGCAGGGTCACCCTCGCGCCACGCTCCGCTGGCTGGCGCGGACGGCGCGGCGCTCACGCGCCCGCGCCGCGCGCCGCGGCGTCGTCGGCGCCACCCGCCCCCTCGACGCCCTTCGCGGCGCGGAACCCCGCGTCGAGGTCGGCGAGGACGTCCTCGAGCGCCTCGAGCCCGACGGACAGGCGGATCAGACCGGGACTGACACCGGCTCGGGCCTGGGCGGCCTCGTCGAGCTGGCTGTGGGTCGTGGAGGCGGGGTGGATCACCAGGGAGCGCACGTCCCCGATGTTGGCGACGTGGCTGTGCAGGGTCAGGCCCTCGACGAAGCGGCGGCCCGCCTCGGCGCCGCCGGCGATCTCGAACGCGAGCACCGCACCGACCCCGCGCGGCGCGTACCGGCGGCCCCGCTCGTACCACGGGCTGGAGGGCAGCCCGGCGTAGGCGACGGAGAGCACCTCGTCGCGCTGCTCCAACCAGCGCGCCACCGCGGTGGCGTTGGCGACGTGGCGCTCCATGCGCAGGCTGAGGGTCTCCAGGCCCTGGGCGATGAGGAAGGAGTTGAACGGGGAGATCGCCGGCCCGAGGTCGCGCAGGAGCTGGACGCGGGCCTTGAGGGCGAAGGAGAGGTTGGCGCCCATCGGCCCGTCGGCGCCGAAGTCCCGGGCGTACACCACACCGCCGTAGCTCTCGTCGGGGGTGTTGAAGGAGGGAAAGCGCTCGGGGTCGGCGGCGTAGTCGAACGTGCCCCCGTCGACGATGAGCCCGCCGATGGCGGTGCCGTGCCCGCCGAGGAACTTCGTCGCCGACTCCACGACCACGTCGGCGCCCCACTCCAGCGGGCGCAGCAGGAACGGCGTCGCGAGCGTGTTGTCCACGACGAGCGGCACGCCGGCCTCGTGCGCGACCCCGGCGACGGCCTCGATGTCGAGCACGTCACCGCGGGGGTTGGAGACGGACTCCGCGAAGAACGCCTTCGTGTTCTCCCTCGTCGCGGCCCGCCAGGACGCGGGGTCGTCGGGGTCCTCCACGAAACCGACCTCGAGGCCCGTCTTCGGCAGGGTCCGGCGGAAGAGGTTGTACGTGCCGCCGTACAGCGACGGGCTGGCGACCACGTGGTCCCCGGCCTCGGCCACGTTGAGCAGCGCGAGGAGCTCCGCGGACTGGCCCGAGGCCACCGCCAGGCCCGCGACCCCGCCCTCGAGGTCGGCGACGCGCTGCTCCACGACGTCCGTGGTGGGGTTCATCAGGCGCGTGTAGATGTTGCCGAGCCTGCGCAGGGCGAACAGGTCCGCGGCGTGCGCGGAGTCGTCGAAGACGTACGACGTGGTCGCGTGGATCGGCAGCGCCCTGGCGCCCGTGGCGTCCGGGCTCTGGCCTGCGTGGATCTGACGGGTCTCGAACGACCAGCCACCGCTCATGGGTTGCTCCTGGGGGTCACCGCCCTGGGGGGCGCGCTTGCCGGCGCCGGGCGGCGCCAGCCGGGTCATCACCCGGGGCACCCCATCGCAGCGAAGGGTTGCCGGCCAGCGAGCCGGGGCTTCGCGCTGGCGCTCATGACCTGGCGGAAGGATAGGTCACGCCGCCGGCCGGTCGCGACGCCCCGAGCGCCCGTCCCGGGGCGACCGTGCCTCACGGGCGCCACCGCCCTGACGGCGCGCCCGGCGCTCGCCCCGGGGCGCCCGTGGCGCCGCGCCCGGGCCACGGACAGCGCCGTGGAGCGGCAGCCAGTCGGGGGCGACCCCCCGCGCGAGCAGGGCGCTGACCAGCTCGCCCAGGCCGTGCCCCGGGTCGGCGACCACCGCTGCCTGCGCGGCGGCCTCGGCCGCGAGGGTGCTCGCGCGCCACCAGTGCACGTAGGCGAGCAGCGCCAGCGGCGCAGCGCGCAGGTGGCGCGGGGCGGTACGGGCGATCACGGTCAGGACCGCGGCGGCGCGCTCGCTCACCGCGTCGTCACCGGGGTGCTGCGCGCTCGAGCAGTCCGCCAGCGCCGCGGTGACCGCCTCCAGGAGGGCGCCGCGGTCACGAGGCAGGTGGGCGCGGGGACCTCCGGGCTCGCCGGCACCGTCGCCCGGGGCGTCGACCAGCCCCAGGTGGCGCGGCCCGGTGGGGGTCACGCTCACCATGAGGGCGTCGCGCACCAGGAGGTCGGTGAGCCCCACGAGAAGCTCGGCGCTCTCTTGGGGCACGGGGCCCTCGTCGGCGGCCGGACCGACGAGGCGCCACCACAGCCGCAGCACGGCACGGGCCGGGCCGGCGTCGTCGGCGGGACCGCGCGTCGCGACCGCGACGCCGAACGCGCTGCTCGACGACAGCTCGAGGCCGGCTACCGCGGCGGTCGTGGCGGTGGTCTCGTCGCCCGTGGCCGGCGCCAGCGCGGCGAGGTGCTCGTCGAGGAGCTCGCCGCGCGAGCGCGCGGGCGCCGAGCCGGCCAGCACGCCCTCGGCGGCCACCCGTGAGGTCCGCGGGTCCATCGCGACCCCACCGGCAGGGCAGCAGCCGTCGCTGCAGGTCAGCGACCACCGACGGCCAGCGCCGAGGAGCGCCGCGTCCACGAGCTCGAGCCCGTGACGCGCCACCACCCGTCCGGCGGACTCCACCACCGCTGCGTGCGCGGCGCTCACACCGCTGACCTCGGCGCAGAGCAGCACCACCACGGCGCGGGCGCCGTCCCGGACCATTGCCGGCAGGAGCTGGTCCACGAGGTGGTCCAGCGCGGTGGGGTCGCCGGTCGCGACGGCCCGCTCGGCAGCGGCGGTGCAGGCGTCGAGGTCCACGCGGGCCACGAGCCCGGAGCGCAGCCGGGGACCGCGCAGGCTGATCATCACCAGCGACTCGCTCGGCCAGAACCCGAGGGTGTGGGCGGCGAGGGCCAGCAGGTCCTCCGGCGTGGAGGTCCGCACGACCACCGGAGCGTGCTCGTCGTCGGCGGTCGACGGCTGCGCAGGTCCCGGCGCGGCAGCGGCGCTCGGTGCGCCAGCCTCGCTGGGTGCGTCTGAGGGGATCGGAGGGTCGGTGGGCTGGTCGTCCGGCATGGGAGGAGCGTCGAGGGCGCGCCCGAGAACCCACCCTGCACGTCGTCAGCCTGTGGACGGCTCGGTCCTCGTCCACAGGCCGGAGGGCGCAGCCGTGATCACCACTGACCTCACCACGACCACATCGCCCGATCAGCCCAAGCTCCTCGAGCAGACGAGCCGCAGATCAGTCGATGACCTCACCGGGCACCACGTCGGGGCGATCGCCGGGGTCGGGGTCGTGGCGGCCCGCGGCCTCCCACGCGAGGAAGGCCTCGGTCTCCCGGAGCACCGCGCCGCTGAGCCAGGCGAGCACGAGCGTGTCGTCGACGAGACCGCCGAGCGGCACGAGGACCTCCGGCACGAGGTCCAGCGGGGAGATGACGTAGGCCGCCGCCGCACCCATCAGCGCCAGCTGGGCCCGGCTGGTGCCGCGGTAGCGCCCGGTGGTGGTGGCCAGGACGAGACGCGGCAGCGCGGAGACGGCGCGGCCCGGGCTGACGCCCCCGGGGCGGCGCCCGGCGCGCAGCGCCCGGTAGAGCACCGCCAGCGCGCCGGGGCGCAGCAGGTGGGCGGCCACGATCGGCCTCAGTCCTGCGCGGACGTCGGTGCTGGCCCCAGCTTCGCGAGGTTCGCGGCGGTGAACTCCTTCTTGGCGGTCTTGACGATGCCGCGCAGGATCCAGACGTCGGAGCCCGCGCCGATGAAGCCGCCGGCCAGCGGCACGAGGCGCCCGAACCGCGAGAGGACCCCCTTGCCCGCCTGGGCCAGGAGGCGGAACCCGACGCCCTTCTGCACGAGCATCAGCGTGTTGGGCGGGACCCGCGAGGAGAGCATGCGGTTGACGATGCCGCCGGCTCCACCGACCCCGACCTTGCTCAGCACGCCGGAGGCGTCCTGGCCGGTGAGGACCACGAGCACCGAGGCGCGCACGCGCTTGTCGTCGAGGTCGTAGCCGCGCAGCGCGGCGATCGCGGCCACGGTGCGCGTGGCGATGACGTAGAACCCCAGCACGTTCGCGGGCAGGGAGACCGGGAGCGTGAAGAACCCGCCGAGACCGGTGACGAACCCGCCGGCGGCGGCTTGCTTGCGTGCCCCCGAGGCGACGTCGTCGATGGCCTTCTCGTCGTCCTTCGCCCCCACCCGGGCGGAGTCGGCGACCTTCTGCGCCGAGGACAGCGGGCCCAGGCCGTCGATGCCCAGGTCGATGAGCCGCCCGACCAGCGAGGTGGCTGCCTTCTCCAACGTCCCCGGGTCGTCCTCGGGGGCGGGGTTCGCGGGGGCGTCCTTGCGGCGGGGGCTCATGCGGACGACTCTAAGCCTGCGCACCGCGCGAGCGCTCGGGCCAGTCGGCGTCGACGGGGCGCAGCGTGGCCCATCCCAGCTCGCGCGCCGTCCACGCCGCGAGGACGGCGGTGACCGTCGAGGAGTTGTGGAACCGGCCCGCGAGCGCCGCGTCCCGGGCGTCCTCCAGCGCCACCCAGCGCAGCTCGAGGTCGGACTCCTCGTCCTGGCGCGCGAAGCGGTCGGCCTCCGGGACGTCGCCGAGGTCGCGGGCGAGGTAGCAGCGGAAGGCCTCGTCGGAGCCGCCGGGCGTGGTGAACCAGTCCGCGAGGACGTGCCAGGTGCTGGCGACCAGGTCGGCCTCCTCGCCGAGCTCGCGGGCCGCGGCCACCGCGGCGTCCTCGCCGGCGTGGTCGAGCAGCCCCGCGGGGATCTCCCAGAGCTCGCGCGCGACGGGGTGGCGGTACTGGCGCAGCAGGGCCACCCGTCCGCGGTCGTCGAGGGCGAGCACGCCCACCGCGCCGGGGTGGCGGACGACCTCGCGCGTCACGGGGCCGCTCGGCAGGTCCACCTCCTCGCGGGCGACGTCGAAGATCGCCCCGGAGAAGACCGTCTCGGCCGCGGTCACCCGCCCGGGCACCTCGCGGTCGCGCAGCACCTCACCGGCGCCCGCGCCCTCGCTCACCGGCCGATCTCCAGGAGGCGGCCGGCGGACTGGCGGGCGATCGCCGCGCGCACCAGCGCGGCGAACAGCGGGTGCGCGCGCGTCGGCCGGGAGCGGAACTCGGGGTGCGCCTGCGTGCCGACCCAGAACGGGTGCACGTCGGCCGGCAGCTCGACGAACTCCACCAGCGTGCCGTCCGGGGAGGTCCCCGAGACCACGAGCCCGGAGTCCTCCAACGCCCCGCGGTAGGCGTTGGCCACCTCGTAGCGGTGGCGGTGGCGCTCGTGGACCTCCGCGGCGCCGTAGGCGGTGGCCACGACGGAGCCGGCCGCGAGGGTGGCCGCGTAGCTCCCGAGGCGCATGGTGCCGCCCAGGTCGCCCTCCCCCGCGACGATGGAGACCTGCTCGGCCATGGTGGCCACCACCGGGTGCGGGGTCAGCGGGTCGAACTCCGTCGAGCTGGCACCCTCCAGGCCCGCCTCGTCACGGGCGTGGGCGATGACCATGCACTGCAGGCCGAGGCACAGCCCGAGGGTCGGGATGCCGTTGTCGCGGGTGTAGCGCAGCGCCCCGACCTTGCCCTCGATGCCGCGCACCCCGAACCCCCCGGGCACGCACACCGCGTCGACGTCGGACAGGTGCGCGCGGGCGCCCTCGAGCGTCACGCACTCGTCGGCGGGCACCCACCGCAGGGTGACCGAGGCGTCCTCGGCGATGCCCCCGGCGCGCAGGGCCTCGGTGACGGAGAGGTAGGCGTCGGGCAGGTCGACGTACTTGCCCACCAGGGCCACGGTGAGGGAGGACAGCGGGTCGTGGACGCGGCGCAGCACCTCGTCCCACTGGGTCCAGTCGACGTCGCGGAACGGCAGGTCGAGGGAGCGCACGACGTAGGCGTCGAGCCCCTGGGTGTGCAGGACCTTGGGGATGTCGTAGACGGAGGCGGCGTCGACCGCGGCGACCACGGCCTCGTCGTCGACGTCGCACATCGCGGCGATCTTCGACTTGATGGACTCGGGGACGTCGCGGTCCGCCCGCAGCACGATGGCGTCGGGGGCGATGCCGATGGAGCGCAGGGAGGCCACCGAGTGCTGGGTCGGCTTGGTCTTCAGCTCCCCCGAGGGCCCGATGTAGGGCACCAGCGAGACGTGCACGAAGAAGACGTCCTCGCGACCGACCTCCTGGCGCACCTGGCGGGCGGCCTCGAGGAAGGGCAGGGACTCGATGTCACCGACGGTGCCGCCGACCTCGGTGATGATGACGTCGGGGACCGCGCCGTCCTCGTTGTGCTCGGGCAGCGCCTGCTGACGCATCCGTCGCTTGATCTCGTCCGGGATGTGCGGGATGACCTGCACGGTGGCGCCGAGGTAGTCCCCGCGCCGCTCGGCGGCGATCACCTCGGAGTAGACCTGGCCGGTCGTGACGTTCGCCGCCGCGTCGAGGTCGACGTCGAGGAAGCGCTCGTAGTGCCCGATGTCGAGGTCGGTCTCGGCGCCGTCCTCGGTGACGAACACCTCACCGTGCTGGAACGGGTTCATCGTCCCCGGGTCGACGTTGAGGTAGGGGTCGAGCTTCTGCATGGACACCCGCAGGCCGCGCGCCCGCAGGAGCAGGCCCAGCGACGAGGCGGTGAGCCCCTTGCCCAGCGAGGAGGCGACACCGCCGGTGACGAAGATGTGCCGTGTCTGCGACCCGGGAGCGCCGCGCCGGGCTCCCGTCCTCGATCCGTTCCGCTGCTGCCGTCCGCCCTGACCACCCCGTGATGCCACGGGCTGCCACGGTAGCACCGGGCGCGGTGCTCAGGTGCGTGCGCGCTCCCCGCGGACGTCCTCGGCGAGGGTCATGAGCTCGCGGGCGTGCTCGCGCGCGGCCGCGGAGCCTTCCTGGCCCGCGAGCATGCGGGCGAGCTCGCGGACGCGCTCGGCGTCGTCGAGCTCCACGACCTCGCTGACGCTCACGCCAGCACCATCCTCGGCGCGGGCGACCGACTTCACCACGCGGACGTGGGCGTCGGCGAAGGCCGCCACCTGGGGCAGGTGGGTGACGACGACGACCTGGCGGGTCGCCGCGAGCCGGGCGAGCCGCTCGCCGATGCCCACCGCGGCCCGGCCACCCACCCCGGCGTCCACCTCGTCGAAGACGAACGTCTCCGCGCTCGCGGTCCGCGCGAGCACCAGCTCCAGGGCCAGCATGACGCGGGAGAGCTCGCCGCCGGACGCCGCGCGCGCGAGCGGTCTGCCCGGCCCGCCCGGCTGGGCGAGGACGAGGGAGACCTCGTCGGCGCCGTGGCGGTGGAGGTCGGCGGCGCTCGCAGCCGGTGTCGTGACGACCTCCACCACCAGGGCGGTGTGCGGCATGGCCAGACCCGGCAGCTCCTCGGTGGCCCGCTCGCCCAGCTCGCGGGCGGCGCGCCGGCGCAGCTCGCTGATCCGACCTGCCGCGGCCACCAGGGCTGCGTCGAGGCGCTCGCGCTCGGCGACGAGGTCGTCGAGGGTCTGCGTGTCCCCGCTCAGCTCGCCCAGGCGCTCCGCGGCGCGCTGCTCCCAGGCGAGGAGGTCGGCCACGCTGTGCCCACCGCGGGCTCGGGCCAGCGCGGTGAGCTCGGCGCGGCGGGTCTGCACCGCGTCCAGACGGGCCGGGTCCAGCTCGGCCACGGCGCCGGAACCGGAGTAGCTGGCGAGGTCCGCGGCGACGTCGGTGGTCAGCAGGGCCACCTCGGCGACCCGGCGCGCCAGGGCGTCGAGGTCGCGGTCGTGCTCGCGCGCCACGTCGAGCGCCCGCCGGGCCCGCTCCAGCTCGGTGGCCGCGTCGCTGCTCGTCGGCGCCCCGGAGGCGCCGTCGTCACCGACGAGGGCTGCGTGAGCCCCCTCGGCGGCGCGGCGCAGCTCCTCGGCGTGCTCGAGACGCTCGGCCTCGGCGGAGAGCTCGTCGTCCTCGCCGGGGAGCGGGCGGGCCCGCTCGACCTCGGTGAGGGCGGCGCGGAGCAGGTCGGCCTCGGTGGTGCGCGCGGCCGCCGCCGCGCTGAGCTCCTCGACGCGCGACGCCGCGCTCGACCACGCGTCCCAGTCGCGCGCGTACCCGGCGCTCAGCGCGGCGAGGCCGGGCCCGGCGAAGGCGTCGAGCGCGTCGCGCTGGCGCGGGGCCGAGCGCAGCAGCACCTGGTCGGACTGCCCGTGGACGGCCACCAGGTCGTCGGCGAGCTCCCCGAGGACGGCGACCGGCACGCTGCGCCCCCCGAGGTGGGCGCGGCTGCGCGCGCCCGAGGTCGAGGTGGTCGCCACGGTGCGGGTGACGAGCAGGTCACCGTCGTCGAGGACGGCGCCGGCGGCGCGGGCGCGGGCGTCGACGTCGGACCCCTCGCGCACCGCGAAGCGCCCCTCGACCACCGCAGCGTCGTCGCCGGTGCGCACCGCGCCGGGGTCGGCGCGCTCGCCCAGGAGCAGGCCGAGGCCGGTGACGACCATCGTCTTGCCCGCGCCGGTCTCCCCCGTGACCACGGTCAGACCCGGCGAGAGGGCCAGGGTCGCGTCCGTGATGACCCCGAGGGACCGGATGCGCATCTCCCGCAGCACGTCTCAGTCCTCGAGCGGCGTCGCCGGCAGCTCGCCGGCGCGGGGCTGGCGGGGACGCTCGGTGCCGCGGGGACCGTCGGAGACGTACCGGTCGGGGTGGCGCGGCGAACCGCGCCAGCCGTCGACGGGGAGGCGGAACTTGGCGACGAGCCGGTCCGCGAACGGCACCGTGGTCACCCTCGCGAGGTGGATGCGGTCGCGTCCCCCGGTGACGGCGATCCGCGCACCGCGCGGCACGGAGATCGCCCGCCGCCCGTCGCACCACATCACCGCGTCGGCCGGGGTGCGGTCGATGACCTCGACGGCGAGGACCGAGGTCGGCGGGACGACGAGGGGGCGGGCGAAGAGGGCGTGCGCGCTGATGGGCGTGAGCATGATCGCCTCGACCGTCGGCCACACCACCGGCCCGCCGGCCGAGAAGGAGTACGCGGTGGACCCGGTGGGGGTGGCCACGACGACCCCGTCGCAGCCGAACGAGGTGACGGGCTGGGAGTCGACCTCGACCACGAGCTCCAGGACGCGCTCGCGGGCTCCCTTCTCGACGCTGACGTCGTTCATGGCCCATCCGGTGCGCACCACCTCGCCGTCGACGAGCAGCTCCACGTGCAGCGTGGCACGCTCCTCGACGGCGTACTCGCGGTCGACCACGTGGCGCACCGTCGCCTCGAGCTGCTCCGGCTCCACCTCGGCGAGGAAGCCCACGTGGCCGAGGTTCACCGCGAGCAGCGGGACGGTCGTCCCGATGACGAGCTCGGCGGCGCGGAGCACCGTGCCGTCGCCGCCGAGGACCAGGACGAGCTCCACCTCGCCGAGCGCGGCGGCGGCGCCGTCCGCGTCGACGCGCTCGGCGCCAGCGCACCCGGGGAGGTCGACGTCGTCGGTGATGAGCAGCAGGGTGCGCAGCCCCGCCGCGCACAGCCGCTCCACCACCTCGGAGCAGGCGCTGACCGCCTCGGGGCGGCGCGGGTGGCCGAGCACCAGCACCGTGCGCGGGGCGCTCACGCCGGCCTCCGGCCGGCCGCCACGGCGCGCGCCACGTCGGCGTCGTCCAGGGTGGGGACGGTCCCCGCGGTGAGGCTCAGGAAGAACTCCACGTTGCCGGAGGGACCGGGCAGCCGGGACGGCGCGACGCCCACGGCGGCCAGCCCCAGGTCGCTGGCAGCCCTCACCACGCCGAGCACCGCGCGCCCGCGGTCCTCGTCGTCGCGGACGACGCCTCCGCGGGGCAGACGCTCGCGCCCCACCTCGAACTGCGGCTTGACCATGAGGAGGAAGCTCGCGTCGGGCGCGGCGACGCCCCGCAGTGCCGGCAGGACCAGGTGCAGGGGGATGAACGAGAGGTCGGCCACGACGACCGTCGGCGGTTCGCCGACCTGCGCGGGCGTGAGCTCCCGGACGTTGGTGCGGTCACGGACGTGCACGCGCTCGTCGGCGGCCAGGTGGTGGGCGAGCTGCCCGTACCCCACGTCGACAGCCACGACGGAGGCGGCGCCCCGGTCGAGCAGCACGTGCGTGAACCCCCCGGTCGAGGCACCGGCGTCGAGGCACCGGTGGCCGGTGACGTCCACGTCGAGGTCGTCGAGCGCGCCGAGGAGCTTCTGCGCGCCGCGGCTGGCCCAGCGGTGCCCGGCGCTGTCGGTGCGTGAGCCCGGGGCGCCGCCCGGCGGGCCGTCGGGCTCGCGCTCGACCTCGATGGGGGCGGCGCGCTCGACCTGGGTTGCGACCTTGACCGCCGGCGAGCCGGAGACCCGGACCCGGTGCGCCGACACCAGCTCGGCAGCCTCGGCGCGTGAGCGCGCGAGCCCTCGGCGCACGAGCTCGGAGTCGAGGCGTCCGCGGACCGGTGCCATCAGCACCTCGACCTCGCCGCAGGCCTGACGGCGGCGCTCACCCGTCCCCGTCAGGGGGGGTCCCGGCGCCTGGCGCGGTGGGGGTGTGCTCGGTCGTCGCCGCGGGGGTGGGGCGGCGCACGGGCGGACGACGGCCCGCCGCCGAACGGGTCGGCCCGCTCGGCGCGTCGGGGGCTGCCGCGTCGGCTGCCGGAGCAGCGGTCGCAGACGGCTGGTCGGTCCGTGACCCGGCGCTCGGCCCCGTCGCGGCGGACGCTCCCGGTGTCGAGGAGCCTGGCCCCGAGGAGCCGGGACGAGCCGGGAGGGGCGTCGACCCCGGGCGGGGAGCCGGCGGGCGGCGCCCCGCTCCGCGCGAGGCCGGCCGTGAGCTGGGCCTCGAGCCCGGTCCGCCGGCACCCTCGAGCGCAGCGACGCGGCGCTCCAGGCGCTCGACGGTGCGGCGCAGACGGTTCGTCTCCTCGGCGCCGGCCAGCCCGAGAGCTCCTCCGGCTCGCTCGATCTCGGTGCGCGCCGCGGACCGAGCGGCATCGAGGATGCGGGCGCGCGCGATGGAGGACAGGTCACCGGCCGCGGAGAGGTAGCCACGGATCTCGTCGAGGGAACCGGGGCGTCGCGCGGGTCCGCGGGGGTCGGGGGTGGTCATCGGCGGTGTCCTCCGGGTTCGGCGTCGCCGCTCGCCCGGCGCGTCCGCCCGGGGTGGCTGGCGTGGTCTGGGTGCTGACGCTACCCGTCCTCGCCCGGCACGGCAGCGGGGTGCCCGCTGCGCGCTCCGCGGGCGGTCGTCACGCCGACGGTCGGGGCCGGCTCAGGTCGCGGAGCCTGCTCAGGGCGCGCCCCGTCGCGGCGTCGGGCGTCGGCGACGTCGCTCCGGGCGAGGACCAGGCCGCCGCGCAGACGACCGCGCACACGTCCAGCAGCGCCCACGCCTCCTCGTCCTCGCCGGTCTCGGTCCCGGTCTCGAGGCGGCTGTGCACGACGTCTCCCTCGACCCAGGCGCTGGCGCCGCGCAGGGTGAAGCGGCGTTGCGCGGGCACCAGGTCGGCGATGACGAGC
>JARIBR010000019.1 GCA_029258695.1 Quadrisphaera sp. | reverse complement strand
GCGGTCGTCAGGTCCGCGTGCCCGTCGTCATCGCTGACCTCGCCGCAGAGCGCTACCTCGTCTCGATGCTCGGCGCCGGCGCGAGCTGGGTGGCCAACGTACGGGCAGCCTCCGGCCGAGCGACGTTGGTCAGGGGCGGCGAGAGCCACGTCCACCTCAGCGACGTGCCCGCCGGCGAACGGGCCCCGATCATCCGCCGGTACCTCGAGCTCGCCCCTGGGGCGCGCCCGCACGTCCCCGTCGACCGCCGCGCGCCGCTCGAGGACTTCGAGGCGATCGCCGCCGACCACCCGGTCTTCCGCATCGACCCTCTCGACCGCACCTCCACGTGAGTGCGCCTCACACCTCGGCCTCGTCCGCGGGGCGTGGCCCGCCCTGGTGCCCAGCCCTCACCACGAACCCACCCCGGCGGCGGCCTCGTGCGCCAAGAGCCGGTCGGCGGCGAACCAGCCCGCCGGCTCCCAGGACGGCTCGCGGGCCAAGCCACGGTCACCGCGCCGTACACCACTCTGACGGACCCAACCCTCACGAGGAACTGCCTGCTGGACGCCTCGCGCGGCCAAGGGCGGCATGAGGCGTTGGCGGTGCGCGTGGCCGAGCACCAGCGGGCCGTGGCAACGCTGGAGCGGATCGTCACCTCTGCGCCGCCCTCGCGCTGGCCGACGCCGAGTGCCGAGACGACCTCCGCCGGTACTGGTGAGATCGCACCGACTCCTTGTTCCTCGACGTCGACCGCGCGGCGATGGACCTGGCCGATCGCCGCGGGGAGCTCGTCGCGATCGTGTACTCCACCCCGGAGACCACCGCGACCTGCATCGTCCACCACCCCCGCGGCAGCGACGAGGCCGAGGTCTCGAGCATGAGCGGTTCCAGCACAGCGGGGCCGAGCGAGCTGGTGCCAGCCGACGGCATCTGCCCCGGCGGGACCTTCGAGGACCAAGGCCCGGAGCCCACCGGCATGGCGCGGCTCTTCGACCGGACCCCGCACTTCCGCGGCGCTGTCGTCTCCGGCGCGGTCGGCCGCGACGTCGTCGGCCTGACCATCCGTGCGGGGATCTTCACCGTCGAAGCGACCGTGGCGCAGGGCCGCTACGGGGTCTGGTGGCCCGGCCCCGCGATGGAGTGCGGTCCCCAGGAGAACGGCGTGCTGCGGTGCGACCCGATCATGGCCTACGACCTGCACCTGGCCGACGGGAGCACCATCACCGACGCCGCTCCGGTAGTCCCCCGGTGAGCCACCGACGACGTGGTCGGTGGCTCAGCCGAGGACCGCAGAGCTCCTGAGCATCACTTGGCGGAACGGCCGGGGTCTCGAGACGCGCAGGGCCGGACGAGGGAGTTCTCGCCCCTGGGCATCCTGCGGCGGCATGCTGGCGTCATGGAGGCGTGGAGCCGCGTCGGCTCACCGCTGGCGCCCGCCCACGGTGAGAGGTCGAGAGCGGTGTGGGCCGAGGCGATGCTCGTCGGCGGAAGGAAGACCATGAAGATCTCGAAGGCGTCGTGCAGCCTCGCCGTCATCGCGGTGGTGCTCACCGGGTGCGCTGGAGCCGGTGGCGGCGCGGGCCCGCCCTCGTTCTCCCCGCCGTCCACCCAGGGCCGCGATCCCGGCTCGACGGTGGTCCTGCAGGTACAGGGCCTGGGCGAGATCGCGGGGCACTGGAGCATGCTCTCCCGGCTGCCGGGGCCGTCCGTCTACGCCGACGGCCGCGTGGTCCGCGAGATCGACCAGTTCGCCACGCCGGTCGACCAGCTGCCCGCGCTGCCGCAGGTGGTCCAGCAGAAGCTGACCCCCACCGGCCTGGACGCCCTGCTCCAGCGTGCCCGCGCCGCCGGGGTCGGTGACGACGCCGACCTGGGCGAGCCCCCGATCGCCGATGCGGGCACGACACGCTTCGTCATGGCGACCGAGGACGGTCCTGCCTGGAGCGACGCCTACGCCCTGAGGGAGTCAGCGGGACAGATCGTCGAGGTCGGCCAGCCCGTGCCCAGCCCGTCGATCCCCGTGGGCAGCGGCGGCAACGACGGCACCTTCACCCGTGAGCAGGCCGACGCGCGCTACAAGCTGCTGGAGCTGAGCACCATCCTGGACGACCTTCCCGCCGCCGTGGGCGCCAGCGAGGTCAGCGAGCAGGTGCCCTACCAGCCCCGGGCGCTGGCTGTGATCGTCGCCCCCGACAGCGCCGACCCCGCCCTGCCGGCCCTGGCCTGGCCCGGGCCGGCGCTGCTCGGCCAGGACGTGAAGGTGGGCGGCGCCTCGTGCACGGTGGTGCACGGCGCCGACCTGGACCCCGTGCTCGACGCGGCCGGCCGGGCACGGCTGAAGACCCCGTGGACCGACGGCGGACACACCTGGGGCCTGCGCTTTCGCCCGCTGCTGCCCGACGAGAACACCTGCGAGGACCTCGCCGCGGTGTCGCCCGACCCCTGACCCGCGCCGGTCGGTCCTGCGCCGTCGCCCTCCCGAGGTGGTGAGACGCCGACGGTGTTGACCACGAGTACCTCGATCATCGTGTGGGGTTGTCACGGCGGGTCGCGGTCTTGCCGTCTCGCCGTCATGACGGCAGCGGAGGACGCTCGCCCCATGAGCCGCCGCAAGACGACCGTGTACCTGGACTCCGACGTCCTCGCCGCGACCAAGGTGGTGGCGGCCGCGCGGGAGCGCAGCGAGAGCCAGGTGGTCGAGGACGCGCTGCGCGCCTACCTGCGCACCAGCGACGTCGAGGCCGCCCGCGCGGACCTGCGCGCGCTGATGGACCGCCTGGCCCGGGGCGCTGACCTCGACGACGACGCAGCGATGGCCATCGCCGTCGAAGAGGTCGCGGCGGTGCGCGGCGCGCGGCGCGCTGCCCCCGTCGCGTAGGTGGGGCTGCTGCGTGCGGTGGTCGACACGAACGGGCTGGTCGCTGCCGCCATCACCCCCGAGGGGGCTGTGCGGGCGCCTGCTCGACGCCGCCCTCGTGGACCTGGACCCGCCAGCGGTCGGCCCCGCAGCCTCGTGGGAGCGGCTCGGGGGATGACCTCGCCGGCTCGGACGAGGGCCCGCACGTCGACCATCCAGTGCAGTCCACGTCGAGAACCGGTTCAGGGGCCTCAGGGAGCGGGCCGTGGCCCTCGCTGAGCGCGGCGCGCGTCCCGGGCCGCCGCGGCGGGCGTCCCGGGCGTGGGCATCCACCGCAGCAGCGCGCCGGCCTGCCCGAGCGACCAGAGCGAGGACAGCGTCCAGTACAGGAGGACCCCGAGGGGCACGCTGACGCCGGGGACCACCACGAGCAGCGGCAGCAGCCAGACCATCGCGCGCGCCGACGAGCCCGCGACGCCCTCGAGCGCGGCCTCGGACGTGTTGCGGGCGAGCTGCCTGCGCTGCTGGAACCACACCGCGGCGGCCATCACCGCCATGAGGCCGGCGGCGAACATCGCTGAGACGCCGGAGGTGGCCCACGTCGCCGCGAGAGAGGCACCGCCGAGGCTGGCAGCGTCCAGCTGGGCGACCAGGCCGGAGGTCATCGCGCCGACGGCCTCCCCGTGCGCGGCCCCCGAGAGCACCCGGAACAGGGAGAGGAGCACCGGCAGCTGGACCATCGCCGGCAGGCACCCCAGCGGGTTGGCGCCGGCGCCCGCGGTGACGGCGGCGCTCTCGGCACGCATCGACGCCAGCGAGGACGCGTCGGTCCGCCCTCGGTAGCGCTCGCGCACGGCGCGCAGCTGGGGGGTGAGGGCGGCCATCCGCTGGCTGGTCCGCACCTGCCGGACCACCAGGGGCGCCATGGCCAGGCGGACCACCACCACGACGCCGACGAGGGCCAGCGTCCACGCGCCGACCGACGCGGGATCGGCACCGAGGCCGGTCACACCGGCGTGGACGGCGACGAGCAGGTGAGAGGTGACGGTCTCGAAAGGCCAGAGAGCAGCGTCGAGGACAGAGGTCAGGGAGCGCAGCAGGGACGAGGGGACAGAGGTGAGAGAGGGAGCAGGCACAGGGGTCTCCTGGGGGGAGCAGCGACGGGTGGCGGCGTCGCTCCCCATCGCTCACCTGCGCGCGGGCACCCGGGACCGCCCGGCGCGAAGCCTGCGGCCGCCCTCAGGGCCGCCACGAGGCCCGCGCAGTGCGGACCGGTGCGTGGTTCGTCAGGCGATGGGTGTGACAGCTTGATCTGGCCCCGGTAGAGGTAGTTGTGATCGCTTGACGTGGCTCCACCCTCGACCCCGCCGCCGCCTACGGTCCGTGACGTCCGCCAAGACGATCACGGGGGTAGCGCAGATGAAGGAGTTGTCGAGAGTGGAGCAGTACGAACGTATCCGCAGGGACGCCCGGGACGCGGGTCTGTCGATCCGCGAGCTCGCCACGAAGTACCAGGTGCACCGGCGCACGGTGCGCCAAGCACTGGCCGACGCGGTGCCGCCGGCGCGCAAGACCCCGACGCGCGCCAGCCCGGCGACCGGGCCGTACGAGCAGGTGGTGCGGGCGTGGTTGACCGCTGATCTCGGTGCCCCGCGCAAGCAGCGTCACACCGCCCGGCGGGTCTGGCAGCGTCTGGTCGACGAGCACGGCGCGGGCGTCTCGGAGTCGGCGATCCGCCCGCTGGTGGCCCGGATCAAAGTCGAAGTCGGGCTGGACCGGCGCTTTGTGGCGATCCCACAGCACCACGGTCCAGGGGAGCAGGCCGAGGTCGACTTCGGGGAGTTCCGGGCGGTGATCGACGGGGTGGAGGAGAAGCTGTGGATGTTCGTGATGCGGCTCTCGCACTCCGGGCGCGCGGTGCACATCGCCTACGCCAACCAGGCGAGCGAGTCCTTCCTCGACGGGCACGTCATCGCCTTCGACCGCCTGGGCGGGGTCCCGCGCGAGCACATCCGCTACGACAACCTCACCCCCGCGGTGGTGCGGGTGCTGCTGGGACGCGAGCGGGATCAGAACGCGCGGTTCGTGGCGTTGCGCTCCCACTACGGCTTCGACTCCTTCTTCTGCCAGCCCGGCTTGGCCGGCGCGCACGAGAAGGGCGGGGTCGAAGGTGAGGTCGGGCGTTTTCGCCGGCGCCACCTGACCCCGGTGCCCCGGGCGCGCTCGTTGCTGGCGCTCAACGAGCGCATCACGGCCGCTGATCAGGCCGATGACGCCCGGCGGATCGCCGCCCGGCGGGCCACCGTCGGGGTTGACGGGGCGATCGACGCCGCGGCGCTGGGCCCGATGCCCCCGGTGTGCTTCGATCCCGACACCTGGTTGGAGTGCGTGGTCGACGCCAAGGCACGGGTGTGTGTGCGCCAGTCCTACTACTCCGTGCCCGCCTCGATGAGCGGGCGCCGGATCACCGTGCGCCTGGGCCCGCGGGTGGTGCGCGCCTTCAACGCCGCCGGGCACGTGGTCGCCGCCCACCCCCGCTCGCTGCACAAGGGCAGCGAAGACCTCGTCTTGGACCACTACCTCGAGGTCCTCGCCCGCCGCCCCGGGGCGCTGGCTGGGGCCACCGCCCTGGTCGCCGCCCGCGCCGCGGGTTCCTTCACCCCCACCCACCAGCGGTACTGGGACGCCGCCCGCCGCGCCCACGGGGACTCCGGTGGCACCAAGGCCATCGTCGGGGTGCTGCTGCTGCACCGCACCCTGCCCGCCGCCGCGGTGATCGCCGGGATGGACGCCGCCCTGGTGATCGGCTCCTACAGCCCCGACCTCGTCGCCGTCGAAGCCCGGCGCCACCTCGAACCCGACACCCCGCCACCGCCACCGGCGATCGCCGCCGCGCACGCCACCGCGGGCCTGGCGCAGCGGCCCGCACCCAGCCTGGCCGGCTACGACCAGCTGCTGCGCCTGGTCCCCGACCCAGCACCGCGGCAGGTGTCGGCATGAGCCCGACCAAGGCCGCGAGGCCCACTGCGGCGGCCACGCCGGCGGTCGCCGCGATCAGCGAAGTGGCCGCGATCGCCGGGATCGACGCCGCGTGCCGCGCCCTGCACCTGCCCGCGGTACGCACCCACACCCCGGCGATCGCCGAAGCCGCCACCCGCGCGCGGCTGACCCACCAAGGCTTCCTCGCCGAGATCTTGTCCATCGAGTGCGACGAACGCGAGGTCCGCAAACGAGCCCGACGCGTCAACGAGGCCAAGTTCCCCCGCCCCAAACGCCTTGCCGCCCTGGACCTGAGCGCGCTGCCGGACCTGAGCCCCGCGACTCTGGCGCACCTGGCCGGCGGGGGGTGGATCGAGGCCGGGACACCGGTGGTCCTGCTCGGGGACTCGGGCACCGGCAAGACCCACCTGCTCATCGCCCTGGGCACCGCAGCGGCCGAGAACGGCAAGAAAGTCCGCTACGTGACCACCGCGGCGCTGGTCAACGAACTCGTCGAAGCCGCCGACGACAAACAGCTCTCCCGCGTCGTGGCCCGCTACGCCCGCCTGGACCTGCTGTGCCTGGACGAGGTCGGCTACGTCCACCTCGATCCCCGCGGCGCCGAGCTGCTCTTCCAGATCATCACCGCCCGCGACGAGCGAGCCTCGATCGCGTGCGCGTCCAACGCCCCCTTCTCGGAGTGGGGCCGGACCTTCACCGACCCCCGCCTGGCCGCCGCCGTCGTCGACCGCCTGACCTTCAACGCCCACATCATCAACACCGGCCGCCAGAGCTACCGGCTACGCACCACCACGACCACCGCGCCGACCCCCAGCCCCGAACCCGGCCCAACGACCGAAGGAGACCCCACCCCCGCCTGACCAGCACCCCCGCGGGCATCACCGACCGTGACCCCGCCGGGCCCCCCAGCACCACGAGGGAGGGGCCACGTCAAGCGATCACAGTGGGGCCAGGGCAAGTTGACACACTCAGACGGTCCCTCGACGGAGACACCTCGAGGCAGTAGGCCGGCCGCCGCGTCCCGTATGCCCTGTTCGGAGCGGAGTCTGGATCAGGGGCGTCGGACGG
>JARIBR010000016.1 GCA_029258695.1 Quadrisphaera sp. | reverse complement strand
GCTCGATGACGCCCGCGAAGCCACCGGCGGAACACCCACCTGGCGCGCCACCGACGACGACCTCCACACCCTCCTCACCGGCAGCGACACCTGGACCATCGAGTGAACCACCGCCGAGGCATCACCCTCGGCCTGTCCGCCTACCTCCTCTGGGGCAGCTTCCCGCTGTACTTCCCGCTGCTGGCCCCGGCCGGCGCGGTGGAGGTGCTGCTCCACCGGGTGCTCTGGACGCTCGTGGTGTGCGCCCTGGCCCTCACCGGCCTGTCCCTGGTGCGGCGCCGGGCGTGGGAGCCGGTCGTCGCCCTGGCGCGGAGCCCCCGCACCCTCGTCCTGCTGGCGGTCGCGGCGGTGGTCATCGCCGTGAACTGGGGCGTCTACATCTACGCCGTGCAGTCCGGGCACGTCGTCGAGGCGTCGCTGGGGTACTTCATCAACCCCCTGGTGACGGTGGGCCTCGCGGTGCTCCTCCTCGGTGAGCGGCTCCGGCGCTTGCAGTGGGCCGCGGTGACCGTGGGGGTCCTCGCCGTCGTCGTCATCGCCGTCGACCACGGCAGGCCGCCGTGGATCTCCCTGGTGCTCGCCCTGAGCTTCGGGACCTACGGGCTGATGAAGAAGAAGCTCGGCGGCGAGGGAGGAGCACGCCTCTCCGCCCTGACGTCGCTGACCGCGGAGACCCTCATCCTCGCCCCCGTCGCGCTCGTGGCGCTCGTGGCGCTCGAGACCAGCGGCGCCGGCACGTTCTCCCAGGACCCGCCGTGGCACGCGCTGCTGCTCGTCAGCGCCGGCCTGGTCACCGCGGTGCCGCTGCTGCTCTTCGCCGGGGCTGCGGCGCGGGTGCCGCTGACCACCACGGGATTGCTCCAGTACGTCACGCCGGTCCTCCAGCTGATCCTCGGCGTGGCCGTCTTCCACGAGGCGATGCCGGCCTCGCGGTGGGTGGGGTTCGCGCTGGTCTGGGTGGCCCTGGTGCTGCTGACGACCGACATGCTCGGCGCGGGGCGCCGTCGGCGTCGCACCCACCCGCCCGTGGTCGCGGACGCCGGGCCCGGCGCGCCCTCCGGCCGCCCTGTCCCGGCTCCGGCCCCCTGAACATCGGACCATGACGTCTCGACCGCCACCGACGCGGCGCGAGGGGCGCTCCGTCGTCCTGCTCGTCCTGGGGGTCCTGCTCGTCGCCGCGAACCTCCGGCCGGCGCTGACCAGCGTCGGGCCCGTGCTGCCGGAGCTGCGCGTCGACCTGGGTCTGAGCGCGCCCGCGGCCGGCGTCCTCACCGCGCTGCCGCTCGTGGCGTTCGCCGCGGGCGGCCTGCTGACCCCGGCGCTCGGCCGCCTCGTCGGTACCGAGCGGAGCCTCGTGGCGGCCCTCGTCCTCGTCGCCGTGGGCACGGCGGTGCGCTCGTCAGCCGACCAGCCCGCCCTGTTCGCCGGCACGGTGGTGCTGGCCCTGGGCATCGGCACGGTCAACGTGCTGCTCCCCGCCGTGGTGAAGGCCACGCTCCCCACCCGGGTTCCGCTGGTGACCTCCTGGTACGCCGCGACCCTGACGCTCGCCGCCTCGCTGGCCTCCGGCGTCGCCGAGCCCATCGCGCGGGCGAGCGCGGGCGGCTGGCGCACCGCGATGGGGTGCTGGGGCGTCCTGGCCGTCGTGACGGCGGCGGCCTGGCTGCCCGCGGCGCTGCGAGGCCGCTCGACCCCGGCGCGGCGCCGCGCGGCGGCGGGACCTGTCAGCGGCTCGCCGTGGCGTTCTCGGGTGGCCTGGGCGGGCGCGGGGTACTTCGCCCTCCAGTCCACCGTCTTCTACAGCGTGGTCGCCTGGCTGCCCACGGTGATGATCGACCGCGGCGCAGACCCCACGGTGGCGGGGTTGCTGCTGCTCACCTACCAGCTCATGGGCCTCCTCGGAGGCCTCACCGTGCCCCTGCTGCTCCGCGGGCGTGCGGACCAGCGCGGCGCTGCGACGCTGGCCTCGGGCACCTCCGCGGTCGGGCTCCTCGGCCTGGCGCTGCTGCCGGGCTCGCAGTGGCTCTGGGTCGTCGTCGCAGGCCTCGCCTCGGGCGCCCTCTTCACGCTCGCCCTCAGCCTGATCACCCAGCGCTCGGTGGACGCGGCGCGCTCCGCGTCGCTCTCGGCCATGGCGCAGTCCGCCGGGTACCTCATCTCAGCGGCCGGCCCCGTCGTGGTCGGAGCCCTGCACGAGGTGACGGGTTCGTGGACCGTCCCGATGGTGCTGCTCGGCGCCGTGGCCGCCGCCGGGGTGGTGGTGGCGCGCCAGGCCGGAGCGGACCGCTTCGTGACCTGAGCGACAGCGGCCGGTCGGCGGTCGGTCAGCACGGCGGTCAGCACGGGCAGCACGGTCGGCGCGGTCAGCGGCCCGTCCGCGATCCCCGTCCGTGGAGGACCGGGAGGTAGACCGCGAGCGCCAGGAGCACCATCGCCAGGGGCACGTGCACGGCCTGGAACCACGCGGGTGCGGAGACACCGCCCATCTGGTCGCCGAGGAACCACTCGAGCGCCACGAGCAGCGTGAGCACGACCGTGCCGATGAGCAACGCCGTGCGCTGGCGCAGCGAGATCACCGCGGCGATCAAGGACAGGACCGCCGGGGTCAGCGTGATCTCCCCGCCGATGTCGTGGAAGCGGACCCACCGCTCCGCGTAGCCCTGGCTCTGGAAGAGCCCGGCCCGGACGCTCTGCGCGAGGACCGCGAACGGCGACCGCGGCGGACCCGCGCCCGGACGGCCCGGCTCAGACCTGGCGGCGCAGGACGCGCGACTCCCACGCGCCAAGAGGCGCCCAGGCACCCGCGCCGTCGCCACCGCCGGTTCCCAGCACCAGCTCCGCGCCACCCCACGCGTCGGCGTCCGCCACCTCGCCGCGCACCGCCGCGAGGTCCTGCTCCTCGGGCGAGAAGCTGGCGAGGACGAGCAGCTCCGTGCCCTCGGACGCCCGCGTGAAGGCGTAGACCCAGCGGTGGTCGGCCGCGAGCATCCGGAAGTCCCCGAGCGCGACGGCCGGTTCGGCGTGGCGCAGGGCGATCAGCGCCCGGTAGTGCGCCATCACCGAGCCGGGGTCCTCGCGCTGGACCGCCACGGAGGTGGTCGCCGGGTCGCCGCTGACGGGGAACCAGGGCGTCCCGGTGGTGAAGCCGGCGTGCTCCGAGGTGTCCCACAGCACCGGGGAGCGGGCGTTGTCGCGGCTGACCGGTGCGATCTCGGCGATGACGTCCTGGGGGTCGCGGCCCTGGTCGACCGCCTCGTCGTAGTGGCGCACCGCCTCGATGTCGACGAGGTCGTCCCGTGAGGTGAACGCGACGTTGCTCATGCCGAGCTCGTCGCCCTGGTAGACGAACGGCGTCCCGCGGTGCAGGTGCA
>JARIBR010000007.1 GCA_029258695.1 Quadrisphaera sp. | reverse complement strand
GCTCGTCCAGGGTGGACAGGGCGTCTTCGGGCTCGCCGTGGGACAGGTCTGGGCTCAGGTGCGCTCCGCGCTCGAGACCCTGCCCGCGGAGCACCCGGACGGCACGCCCGCCCACGACCGGGCCTCGCAAGGCACCTCCGCCGACGAGCTGGCGGTGCGCCGCGCGGCGCGCCGCACCGGCTGAGCGCCGTGGGCACCGAGGTCGACGCCGCCGCGCTGGCGGACCGTCGCGCCTACCGCGTGAAGCTCGACGCCTGCCTCGGGGCGCTGGCCGAGATGCACTCCGCGCACCTCGGTGGCCGGCCCGTCTTCGACGACGGACCGCCGCGCGCCGGCCTGGAGCTCGAGCTCGCCCTCGTCACCGACGACGGGGAGCCGGCGATGGTCAACGAGAGCGCGCTGAGCAGCATCGACGACCCCACCTTCGTGCCCGAGATCGGGCGGTGGACCATCGAGTACAACGCCCCTCCGTTCGCCCTGGAGGGCACGGGCCTGGACGACCTGGCCTCGAGCCTGAGCGGGCCCCTCGACCGCGCGCGGGCCGCGGTGGCCGCCCAGCCCCCCGCGAGCGCCGGTGCGGCGTCCACGCACGTGGCCATGATCGGCATCGTGCCCACGCTGCGCCTGGAGCACCTGGGCCCCGGCGCCATGACCGACGCCGCCCGCTACCGCGAGCTCGACGACGCCATCGCCGGGGCCCGCGGCGAGGACGGCGACGTCGTCGTCGACGGGGTCGAGCAGCTGTCCACCACCACCTCGTGCGTGGTGCTGGAGGGGGCCGCGACGTCCACGCAGCTGCACTGGAAGGACTCGCCGGAACGTTTCGCCGCCACGTACAACGCCGCCCAGCTCTTCGCCGGCCCCCAGGTGGCGCTGGCGGCGAACTCCCCGTTCTTCGCCGAGCGCCGGCTGTGGGCCGAGACGCGCCTGCCGCTGTTCACCCAGGCCGTCGACACCCGCAGCGTCGAGCTGCGCCGACAGGGCGTCGCCCCGCGCGTGACCTTCGGGCGGGGCTGGGTGGACTCCGCGATGGACCTGTTCGCCGAGGACGTGGACCTCTACCCCCCGCTGATCCCCCAGCTCGGCGACCAGGACCCCGCGCACGCGCTGGCCCGCGGTCAGGTGCCGCCGTTGGAGGAGCTGTTGATGCACACCTCGACGGTGTGGCGCTGGAACCGGGCGATCTACGACGTCGCCCCTGACGACTCCGGTGAGCAGCGGCCCCACCTGCGGGTGGAGAACCGGGTGCTCCCGTCCGGACCGACCACCGCCGACGTCGTCGCCAACGCGGCGCTGTTCTACGGGGTGGTCTCCCAGCTGGTCGCCGACGACGTCGATCCTCGTGCGCTGGTCGGCTTCGCCACCACCGCGGCGGACTTCGCGCGTTGCGCCCGCGACGGGCTGGCCGCCAGCGTCACCTGGCCCGGGGTCGGAGAGACCGACGTCCCCACGCTCGTCCACGAGCACCTGCTGCCGCTGGCCGAGTCGGGTCTGGCGGGGCTCGGCGTCGCGCCCGACGTCGCGCGACGCCACCTCGGCGTCATCGAGGCCCGGGTCTCCACCGGGCGCACCGGCGCCGTCTGGCAGAGCGAGGTCGTCACCCGTCTCGAGGAGGCGGGGTCCACCCGGCGCGAGGCGCTGGCCGCGATGCTCAGGCGCTACGTCGAGCTCAGCGAGGGCGGGGAGCCGGTCCACACCTGGCCGCTGGACTGACCCCGGCGCCGGACCGTCCTCGGCGCCGGACCCACCTCAGCGCGCGCCGAGGGAGTCCACCAGCGCCGGGCTGAGGTTCCAGTGCCGGATCGCGGGCACGTCGTGGTGGGAGTCCATGACGCACACCGCGGCGGGGTCCAGGAGCAGCCGGGCCCCGGCGCTGGGCGCCACGTCCAGCCAGGCGGTGGCGAGCACGCGCGTGAGGTGACCGTGCCCGACGAGCACCACGTCGCGCGAGGCGAGCTCGGGGCGCACCCGCTCCAGGACCCGCCGCGCCCGGGCGGCCACGTCCTCCAGGCCCTCCCCGGGGTGCTCGGCGTCACCGGGGACCACCCCGGAGGCGAAGACCTCCCAGTACCCGCCGATCTGCTCGCGGATCTGCGGGGTCGTCATGCCCTCGTAGCCGCCGTAGTCCCACTCCACGAGGTCGGGCTCCTCCTGCACCGGGGCCAGACCGGCGAGCTCGGCGGTCTCTCGCGCCCGGGACAGCGGGGAGCTCAGCACCAGGGGGGAGGGCCCGAGCACCCCGGCGAGCAGCGGGGGCAGGGACCTGGCCTGCTCGCGACCCACCTCGTCGAGGGGCACGTCGGTCAGGCCCGTGTGGCGGCCCTCGTGGGCCCACGACGTGCGGCCGTGGCGCACGAGCACCAGGCGCCCGGTCTCCGGGGCGCTCTCGTCGTCGGGCGCGCGGGAGGTGGGGGTCGAGGTGGCGGTCATCGATCGACGCTAGCCGATGCCTAGGATCGCGTGCGTGGGTGAAGCGTGACGCCGGCGTGATCGGGCTCCTGGCGTGGGGCACCGGAGGGCTCGCGGTGGCGCTGAGCGTGCTGACGCTGGTGTCCACCGCGCGGGGCAAGGGCCTGGACGACGTGGAGCTGGTCGCCTCCGCGCTGCTCTGGCTGGGTCTGCTGGCGCAGGGCGTCATCGGCGTCGTGCTCTGGTCGCGCGCCGGCCGCGAGGACGGCGCCCTATTCATCCCCTACCTGCTCACCGCCGTGCTGGTCATGCCGCTCGCGCTGTTCTGGGCGCTGGGGGAGCGCAGCCGCTACGGCACCGGGGTGCTCGCCGCCGGCGCCGTCACCGAGGTGGTGCTGGTGCTGCGGACCTGGCAGATCTGGGTCACCGGTGGCTGAGCGTGCCCGCAGCCCGCGCCGGGATCCTCGCTCCGGTGACGTGCCTGCGATGCGTCACGGCCTGGGGCGCCTCATCGTGGCCGCGTACGCCATCTTCGCGATCTCGGCCACCGCCCGCGCCGGCTACCAGATCGCCACGATGTTCGACCGCGCACCGCTGGCGTACAGCCTGTCGGCCTTCGCCGCGCTGGTGTACGGCGTGGCCACCGTCTCGATCGCGGCGGCGTCGAGCACGTCGCGTCGCGTCGCCCTGGTGGCGGTGGGCATCGAGCTCGTCGGGGTGCTGGTCGTCGGCGCCGCCACCGCGCTGGACGCCGCGGCCTTCCCCGACGCCACGGTGTGGTCGGACTTCGGCGCCGGGTACGGGTTCATCCCCCTGGTCCTGCCCGTCGTCGGGCTCGTCTACCTGCTGCGCTCGCGGCGCCACCCCCGGTGAGCCGGGCGGAGCGCCCCGACCCCTCTCAGGGCGTGGTCACCGGGGGATCGACCTCCTCGGAGCGGCCGTAGGCGCGCACGTCGGCGACACTGACGTCATCCAGCCCGCGGTCGACGAGCGCGAGCAGGGCGGTGGTGGTGGTGAAGGACAGCCGCAGCCCGCGATCGGAGATCCTCAGCCCTGCCGGCCTCAGGGCACCGCCGAAGCGGTCCGAGGCGGGCCGCACGCGCACCCACAGCGCCCGGGGATCGCTGCCCTCCAGGTCGGCGACCACGGCCCTGCGGTGGTCGAGCCACGCGCCGACGGCGGTGCGGGCACGGCCTTCCAGGGGCCAGCGGTGGGTTCCCGCGAGGTCGACGGTGGTCACGTTGCGCAGGCTCGCGGACCCGGCGGTGCCCCCTGCGCCGCCGGCGTCCACGGCCTCGAGGGCGAGCCCGGCCATGACGTCCTCGCGGGCGCCGGTCAGCGCGAGCAGGTGGGTGTGGGCGCAGAAGCGTGCCCACACCGCCGGCAGCACGGCGCCGGGATAGCGGTCCGGGACGGCGAGGGCCAGGAGGCGCCGCACCTGGTCACCGCGGGTGCGGGGGAGCGGGGCGGGCGCCGGCAGGGCCAGGGCCGTGGCGAGGGCGTCGAGGGTGCCCGCGGGCACCAGCCTCAGCTCCTCGGCGTGGCCGGCCAGGGCGCGCGCCGCGCTGGCCCTGGCGCGCAGCCCCGGCAGCGAGGCGGGACGGGCCTCGTCGGTGGCGGCGGCGTCCACCCAGGCCGTGACGGTGTCGGGGGACAGGAGCGTGGCGACGGGGCTCGCTCCGGGCAGCGGCTCGGGGCCGTCAGGTCCGGCGACGTGCGCGAGGAGCTCGCGCAACGCCCAGCGCCGCTGGCGCACCGTGGACGGCGAGGCGTGGGTGAGGGTGTCCAGGTAGTGCTGCACCAACGCGTCCGGACCCATGGCAGCGACGATATCGGAAGCCTTGGTCATCAGGGTGCTCGAGCGTGACTCGGCGCTCGGAGACGACAGGTCACGCACGCACGACGACGAGTCGTGGCGGCGTCTGACGCCTCGGCACGAGGACGGCCAGTCGCCGGGGTCGAACGACGACGGTGCTCGGTGCTCGGTGCTCGGTGCTCTG
>JARIBR010000306.1 GCA_029258695.1 Quadrisphaera sp. | reverse complement strand
TCAGGGCGCTGGTCGACGTCGCCCGCATGCCGCTCACGTCGGTGCGAGCCGTGACCGATGCCGTCGACGACCCGCCGGAGTCCTTCCACGACCTGCTCGGGGTCGCCCACGACGCGCTGCCTCCGGCGGTGGACGAGGACGTGGACGTGAGCGCCGCGACGTCGGTGGTCGAGGAGCTCGGGTGGCACGTCCACCCCGGCACGCGGGCGCTGCGGCAGCTGGCGGCGGCGATGAGCGCCCTGGAGTCCCTGGACATGCCGGCGACCACAGAGGTCATCGCCGGCTACGGGCGGGCGGTCGAGCCCATCGCCCGGCGCGAGATCGAGGCGACCCCGACCGGTAGCTCGACCGATGCGGTGACGTTCGCGGTCGCGGGGACGGCGCTGTACGAGCCGGTGATCGCCGCGCTGCGACGCCTGGCCCACCAGGACCTCTCGGCGCGCCGGTTCCCCCGCGACGATTGACACGCCTCGTCCGCGCTGGGCCCGGCCCGGCCCCACCCGCATCCCGCGCGCGAGATGCGGCCCCACGGGCGTCCGGCGCCGCACCTCGTGCGCGAACCGCGGGAGCGGCAGGATTCGAGGCGCTGCCCACGAGCACTTGGTCGACGAAGTGTCCGTGGACGGCGATGTTTCCCAGCACTTCGTCGACGAAGTGCTGGAGAGGCGCTGCTCGGATGGGTGCGCGGCGCCGTAAACGAGTCACTGGAGACGACGAAGCCCGGCGCACCGTGAGGTGCGCCGGGCTTCGTCTCGCTGCTCTGCGCCACCTCGCGGTGGTGCCGAGTAGCCCCGACGGGATTCGAACCCGCGCTACCGCCTTGAGAGGGCGGCGTGCTAGGCCGCTACACAACGGGGCCGCTGGGGTACCAGGACTCGAACCTAGACTAGCTGAACCAGAATCAGGCGTGCTGCCAATTACACCATACCCCAGTGGTGCGCTTCAGGGCTGACGGGCGATCCGAGGGTCGATCGGCCGAACAGCACCGGATGGCGCACCGGGAGAGACCCTACCCGATGCTCAGCGCGGCCCCACCGGGCCCACCGGGAGCGTCGTCGTGCGCACCAGACGACGTCGCCGAGCGAGCCGGTCCAGCACCACGACCAGCAACGAGAGCACCACGACGTCGCTCGCAAACTGGACCCAGGTGGCGTCACCGGGGTCCAGGGCGCCGGCCAGCTGACCGGTGAGCACCACGGGCACGAAGATCACCATGTTGTTCAGCGTGTGCGCCGCGATGCCCGCCTCCAGGCCGCCGGTGCGCCACGCGAGGATCGAGGCCACCACCCCGAAGGCGAACCGGTCGGCGAACAACCACGGCCCCTGGCTCCCGTGGGCCAGCGCGAACAGCGCGGCGGAGACGCCGCCGGCCACCACGGCCCCCACGAGTGCGCCGGCGAACCAGGAGCCGACCGCCTGGCTGAGCCACCCGCGGAAGATCAGCTCCTCTCCCGCGGCCTGGAACGGCGTGGTGAGCAGGACGGCGACGAGGATGATCACGGCGTCGCGCTCGGGGGCCCAGGTGGTCGCCGGGTCCAGGGCGAAGGTGAGGCCCGTGGCGAGACCGAGCAGCACCAGGGAGGCCAGGGACGCCTCACCGAGATAGCGCCAGCGGATCGTGCCCACCACGGACAGCACCCACCGCGGGCGCCAGGCGTGTCCGGCCCACACCGCGAGCATGGCCAGGGGGATGCCGAAGGCGAGGAAGAGGTTGTTGACGACGAAGACCCACCACGTGGTCAACAGCTCCTGCGTGCCCGCGCGGCCGGTGAGGTCCATGACGCTGAGCCCCGGGTCGAGGAAGATCCCCACGGCGATGGCCACCGTGGAGATGACCAACCCGACGACGATCCCCGCGAGCACCACCGCGGTGGAGACCAGCGGGCGCCACCAGCGGTGACGCACCCCGCGCAGCACCTGGGTGTAGGGGCGCGGGGACGTCGGCGGGAGCGGTGGTGGCGGTGGAGCCGGCGCGACCGGTGGTGCGGGGTAGCCGTGGACGGCCGGAGGGGGCGAGCTCACCCCTGCAGGCTCGCACGCAGGGCGGCGATCCGGGCCAGGGAACTCGCCCGTCCGAGGATCTCGAGGGACTCGAACAGCGGCGGCGAGACCCGCCGCCCCGTCGCGGCGACCCGGACGGGGCCGAACGCGACCTTCGGCTTGAGGCCCATCCCGGTGACGAGCGCCTCGCGCAGCGTCGCCTCGATCGCGGACGCCTCCCAGTCCTCGAGCCGCTCCAGCGAGGTCGTCGCCGCGTCCAGCACGGCGCCGGCGTCCTCGCGCAGGCTGGTGCGGGCGCCGTCCTCGACCTCGAGCTCGTCGTCCGGTGTCAGGAGGAAGCCGAGCATCCCCGGGGCCTCGCCGAGCAGGGCGATGCGCGGCTGGACCAGCGGCGCGGCGGCGTCGAGGACGGCCACCTGCGCGTCGGTGAGGTCCTCCCGCACCAGCCCGGCATCGCGCAGGTGGGGCACGAGGCGGTCGCGGAAGTCCTCCGGCGCCAGCGCCCGCACGTGGGAGCCGTTGATGGCGGCGGCCTTGGTGAGGTCGAAGCGGGCCGGGGCGCCCACGACGTCGGTGATGTCGAACGCCGCCACGAGCTCGTCACGGCTGAACACGTCCTGGTCACCCGACAGCGACCAGCCGAGCAGCGCGAGGTAGTTCAGCAGCCCCTCGGGCAGGAACCCGCGCTCGCGCAGCAGGAAGAGGCTGGACTCCGGGTCGCGCTTGGACAGCTTCCGGTTGCCCTCGCCCATGACGTAGGGCAGGTGCCCGAAGCGCGGGACGCCGGACGCCACACCGATCGCCGTCAGCGCCTCGTGCAGCGCCACCTGCCGCGGGGTGGAGGAGAGCAGGTCCTCCCCGCGCAGCACGTGGGTGATGCCCATCGCCGCGTCGTCGACGGGGTTGACCAGCGTGTACAGCGGCGCACCGCCCGCCCGGGCGAGGACCGGGTCCGGGGTGGCGCCCGCGGGGAAGGTGATCCGACCGCGCACGAGGTCGTCGACGACGATGTCGTGGTCGGGCATCCGCAGGCGCAGCACCGGCTCGCGGCCCTGCTCGCGCAGCGCAGCGCGGTCCGCCTCGCTCAGCGACCGGTCGTGACCGTCGTAGCCGAGCTTGGGGTCGCGGCCCGCGGCGCGGTGGCGGGCCTCGACCTCGTCGGCGGTGGAGAACGCCTCGTAGACGTGCCCGGCCGCCAGCAGGCGCTCGAGGACGTCGGCGTAGAGCTCGCCGCGCTGGCTCTGCCGGTAGGGCTCGTGCGGCCCGCCGACCTCCACGCCCTCGTCCCAGTCCAGCCCCAGCCACCGCAGGGCGTCGAGGAGCTGGTCGTAGCTCTCCTCGGAGTCGCGGGCGGCGTCGGTGTCCTCGATGCGGAAGACGAGCCTCCCGCCGGTGTGGCGGGCGTACGCCCAGTTGAACAGCGCCGTGCGCACCAGTCCGACGTGCGGGACACCGGTGGGGCTGGGGCAGAAGCGCACGCGCACGCCAGAGCCGGCGGGCGCGGTGGCGGCGGTCGAGGCGGTCTGCTCGGTCATCGCGCCACCGCCGGGTTGGCCAGGGTGCCGATGCCCTCGATCTCGACCTCGACCCGCTGGCCGACGGTCACGGGGCCGACGCCGGCGGGCGTGCCGGTGAGGATCACGTCGCCCGGGAGCAGGGTGAAGGCGGCGCTGACGTGGGCGACGAGGTCGGGGACGTCGAACACCATCTCGGAGGTGCGCCCGGACTGCACGACCACGCCGTCGAGGCGGGTGGTGATCTCCAGGTCGGTGGGGTCGAGGTCGGGGACGATCCACGGGCCGAGCGGGCAGGAGGTGTCGAAGCCCTTGGCGCGCGCCCACTGCCCGTCGCCGCGCTGCCAGTCGCGGGCGGTCACGTCGTTCGCGCAGGTGTACCCGA
>JARIBR010000238.1 GCA_029258695.1 Quadrisphaera sp. | reverse complement strand
ACGCCCAGCGCGTGGCGGTGCCCGCCGGTCAGGTCATGCCGGTGCCGGCCGGCGTGGACCTCGTGGACGCCGCCGCCCTCCCCGAGGTCTGCGCCACGGTGTGGTCCACGGTGTTCATGGGCGCCGGCCTGCGCCCGGGCGAGGTGCTGCTCGTGCACGGCGGCTCGTCGGGGATCGGCACGGCCGCCGTGCAGATCGCCGCGGCCGCCGGTGCCACGGTGGCCGTCACGGCCTCCACGCCGGCCAAGCTCGAGGCGGCGCGCCGCCTGGGGGCCCACGTGCTCGTCGACTACCGCGAGGAGGACTTCGTCGAGGCCGTCCGCGAGGCGACCGACGGCCACGGCGCCGACGTGGTGCTCGACGTGGTGGGAGGTTCCTACCTGCCCCGCAACCTCGACGTGCTCGCCGTGGGCGGGCGGATCGTCACCATCGCCGTGCAGGGCGGCACGAGCGGCGAGCTGGACCTGCGCACGCTGATGTCCAAGCGGGCCAGCGTCTCCGGGTCCACGCTGCGCGCGCGGCCGGCCGCCGAGAAGGCGGAGATCTGCGCCTCCCTCGTGGAGCACGTGTGGCCGCTCGTCGTCGAGGGCCGCGTGCTGCCCGTGGTCCACGACCGCATCCCCCTGGAGGAGGCCGCGCGGGCCCACGCGGTGCTCGAGGAGGGCGACCACGTCGGCAAGGTGCTGCTCGTCGCCGCAGGCGGGAGCATGGGCCGATGAGCGAGCAGCCGCAGGACGGGAACCGCACGGACGCAGGGCAGCAGGGCGGGCAGCAGGGACAGCCGGTGGTCGTCGTCACCGGTGACGCGATGGCCGTCGGCGGTGAGGACTCCCAGGCGGCCCGGGCCGTCGGCTCCGTCGAGCAGCCCGCGAAGGTGATGCGCGTCGGGTCGATGGTCAAGCAGCTCCTCGAGGAGGTGCGCAGCGCGCCGCTGGACGACGCGGGACGAGCGCGCCTGGCGCAGATCCACGAGCGGTCGCTCGCCGAGCTCGAGCTGGGCCTGTCCCCCGAGCTGGTCGAGGAGCTGCGCCGCGTCGCGCTGCCGTTCACCGAGGGCCAGGTGCCCTCCGACGCCGAGCTGCGCATCGCCCAGGCCCAGCTGGTGGGCTGGCTCGAAGGGCTCTTCCACGGCATCCAGACGGCCCTGTTCGCCCAGCAGATGGCCGCCCGCGCGCAGTTCGAGCAGATGCGCCGGGGCCTGCCGCCCGGCGCTGCGGCGGGCGGGGTCCCCGGCGCGGCGGGTGGGCCCGGCGTGCCCGGTGAGCGCCCCGCAGGGGGACCGGTCCCCAGCACCGGGCAGTACCTGTGAGGCGCGGGCGAGGAGCCGGCCCGGGCCGGCCTCGCGGCGCCACCACCCCGTCGTGAGGCGTCGCCTGCGTGACGTCCTCGCGGGCCGCTCGGTCGACGACCTCGAGCTGGGCACCGGGGTCTGGCGCCGCGCCCACGACCGGTTCGACCGCGCCGTCGACCGCTTCCACCAGGTGATCGCCCCCGTGCCCGACGGCGCGGCCCGCGACCGCCTCGAGCTGGACGGCGCCCGCCTGGCGCGGTGCCTGGAGGAGGTGCGCGAGCGGTGCGTGAGCGCCCAGTCCGCCTGGCCCAGCTCGGCGCTGGAGATCCCCCACGACGGCGCCGGCGAGCACGCACGCATCTCCAAGGGCGCGACCGTGGCGGCCCAGGCCGCCCAGGCCGCGACGATGGTGCGCGTGGCCCTGCGACCGGCCGTCGCGCGCGACGCGGGGGCCGAGGACGCCGAGCAGGTCGACGCGGACGACGAGCGACGGTTGGCGGCGGTGGACCGCGCGGTCGCCGGCGTGGAGCGGGGCCTGGCCGGCGGTGGGTGGCCCGCCTCACCCGAGGGCGACGCGGGGCGCTGAGCGGGTCTCAGCCAGCGCCCAGCAGGTGCTCGACCACCTGCGCCACGCCGTCCTCGCTGTTCGGCGGCGCGACGTGGTCGGCGGCGGCGATGGCCTCCGGGTGCCCGCCCGCCATCGCCCACGACCGCCCCGCCCAGCCCAGCATCTCCACGTCGTTGGGCATGTCCCCGAAGGCCGCCACCGCAGCCGCGCCGATGCCCCGGGCGGCTGTGAGGCGCTCGAGCGTCGCCGCCTTGCTGACGCCGGGAGCGGAGATCTCCACCAGGCCGCTCGGTCCACCGGCGTGCGTGGGCTCCCCGAGGTCCCCGATCGCCTCGCGCACCAGGCGCAGCAACCGGTCGCAGGTCAGCGACGGGTGGCGCAGCAGGAGCTTGGTGACCCCCGCCCCGTCGGCGAGCAGCTCGCGGACCGCAGCGCGCTCGTCGGCCGCGGCGGACGGCTCGAGCCCCCGCAGCCCCTCGACGGTCTCCACGGCGGCGCGCACCCGGGGCGCGACCGGCAGGACGCGGCGCAGGATCTCGTCGACCTGCCCGGGGCTCAGCACGTCCGCCTCCACGACCCGGCCGGTGCCCAGGTCCCACACGAGCCCGCCGTTGGCGCACACCGCGAGCCCGGGCCCCAGGTCCGGCGCCAGGCCCTCCAGCCACCGCGGCGGTCGTCCCGTGACGGCGATGACGTCGACGCCGCGGGAGCGGGCGGCGTCCAGCGCCGCCCGGGTCCGCCGGCTCAGGCGACCGTCCTCGCCGAGGAGGGTCCCGTCGAGGTCGCTGGCCACCATGGCCAGCTCGGGCATCGGCCCCCAGCGCTCACGATCCGGGTGCGGCGAGCCGGGAGCGGTCATCGCCGCCCCCGGGGCAGCGGGGGCCTCACGGCAGCAGGCTCTCGAGGACCAGGGCGGCGCCGTCGTCCTCCACGCTCGCGGTCTCCTCGGTGGCCGCGGCGACGACCTCCGGCGGCGATCCCCCCATGGCGACGGAGCGTGCCGCCCACCTGAGCATCTCCACGTCGTTGCGGCCGTCCCCGACGGCGACCGTGGCCTCGCGCGCCACCCCGAGGCGCTCGCGCACCGCCTCGAGGGCGCTGGCCTTGCTCGTGCCCTCCGGGGCGATGTCGATCCACGCGCTGTAACCCACGGAGTAGTTCACGCCGGACAGCCCGAGGTCGGCGCTGAGCTCGAGGAACTCCTGCGGGCTGTGCGCGTCGCTGGCGATCACCACGCGGGCGGCCTTGGCGCCGCGCAGGTCCTCGAGGTCCACGCGCGTCACGCTCTCGGCGACCTCGGCCGCGGGGAAGTTCCGCGAGACGAGGAACTGCGCGCCGTCGGTCTCGACCGCGAAGGACGCGTCGGGCAGCGTCTCGCGGATCCGCTGCAGCGCGGGCCACGGGTCGAAGGTGGCGACGTCGACGATCTCGTACGCCGGCAGGGTGGCCGTCGACGGCGCGTCGGCGCCGAAGGAGAAGCGCGCCCCCCGGCTGCGCTCGAGCGCGCGGAGCGCGGGGGGCACCGGCGAGGTGCGCAGGGTGAAGGCGCCGTTGCTGCACACCGCCCAGCACCCTCCGACCTCCAGCGCCCCGATCACCGGGAGCGTCGCGCCGATGGAGCGTCCCGTCGCGATGACCACGTGGTGCCCGGCCGCGGCGACCGCCCGCACCGCGACGGCCACCCGGGGGGCGAGGTGCAGGTCGCCGGTGATGAGGGTGCCGTCGACGTCGAGGGCCACGAGCATCGACGGGGCGCTGGGGAGGGGATCTGGCACC